>NZ_JAFCTQ010000037.1:0-50549 GCF_049896105.1 Janthinobacterium sp. PSPC3-1
CAAGAATTTTGACAGCGGTCGATGTTGTTCGCAACACCACCAACCGCATGAGAGGAATAATACAAGGTCGGATTAGCGAGGCGAAGCCTCGCGTAATCCGACAACATGGTTGGCATGGACTGTGGTGTTGTCGGATTACGCGCTGCGCGCTAGGGTCTGTCTGACTGATTTCAAAGGAGCCATAGGATTATTGTTGCAATAGACACGCCTGCCAAATAGTTGTGTCCGCGTTTGTCGTAGCGAGTTGCGACGGCGCGGAAATCTTTCAGGCGATTGATCGCGCGCTCGACGACATTGCGGCCTTTGTAAGCTTGTGCATCAAAGCGCGGCGGCGCCCCACCTCGACGTCCCTTGCGCAGACGGTTCTGTCGCGCATCTTGACGTTCAGGGCAAATGCATCGAATGCCTCTGGCCTGGATCTGTTGCCGATAATGCCGCGCACCATAAGCACGGTCGACGCGCACGCTCGATGGTCTTTTTCGGGGGCGACCACGGCCCGGACGAGGCACATTGATAGCATCGAGTACCTGGCCGACGTGGGCGGCATCGCTACACTGGCCGGCAGTGACAAGAACGGATAGCGGCAAACCGTGTCCATCGACGCATAAATGGATTTTGCTGGTGATGCCCCCGCGTGAACGCCCCAGCCACTCGTCAGTTACGGCCCCCTTTTTTCGGCTGCTGGCAGCGTCTTTCGTACCCCGACGGCACTGCGCTGGGCCTTGATGTGTGTGGCGTCGAGCGCAGCGCCATCCCAGTCCACCAGGCCGGCCTCGTCGGCTGCAGCCTGCATTACCCCGAGAAGTCGCTGCCAAGTGCCATTTCTCGACCAACGAACAAATCGGTCATAGCAGGTCTGCCAAGGACCGTAGCGCGGCGGAATATCACGCCAGGGAGCACCTGTTCGCAAGCGCCATAGGATGCCATTGATCACGTGCCGATGCTCGACATACACGTGACCGTGATGGGGGTTGGAAGGCAGATGGGGCTCAAGTTTGCGCCACTGCTTTTCGGTAAGGTCAGTTCGGCTCATCGCCCTATGACCATCCAACCTCAATTAAGTTCAGTCAGACAGACCCTAATCCGACCTACTTGTTAACGCGCAATACTGGCCGCCCACTCGGCAATTACCTTGGCTACCGCTTCCGGCTGCTCCACCGGCAAGGCATGGCTGGCATGCGGGATTACCACCACCGTCGCCTTTTCCTTCAATACCTCCTTTACCTCCGACGCGCTGGCGCGCGGCCTCCAGGGATCATCTTCGCCCTGCAGGTCGAGCACGGGCGCATGGCTGACCGGCCACCACGTCGCGCGTGCCGGTGTCTTGGCGGCCTTGCGGTACAGCGCCGCCAGTTCCGGCTGCCAGCCTTCCAGCCACGGACGCGGATCGTTGCCGGTGGCGAAAAAGGCACGGCGCAGGGCATCGAGGCGCAATGCTTCGGGCTGGGCACTGTCGGCGGCGACGTCCAGCGCCTTGGGCAAGGTGGCGTCGGCATTGGCGCTGGCCGAGGCCAGCATCACCACGCCGCGCACCAGTTGCGGATGGTCGAGGTCCGCCACGCGCGCCACATAATGGCCGTAGGCGTGGCCGGCCACGATGGCACGGCCGGCGCCGAGCTGGCGGATGGTGGCGGCGACGTCCTGCGCCAGCACGTGCAAGGTGAGGTCTTTCATCTCGCCCCGGCTGGCGCCAAAGCCGCGCGGCTGCGGACGCAGCACGCGCATGCCGCGTGCCGCCAGCTGTTCGGCCACCGCGTCGAGATCATCGCTGCCGCGCTGCGACGAGGGCAGCAACACAATGGCGTCGCCCTCGCCGTCTGCCTTGCCGTCCACGATCACGTCGATCCGCGTTTGACCGTCCTGCAGCAGCACGCGGCTGCGCTCCGCCTGGGCTGCTGAAGCAGCACCGATGGTCAGCATGATCATCCCTTTTATCAGCATGTTTCTAGACATAGTCCACCCCACAGCCTGCGCCCGATGGCAAGCGCATTTGGCCGTCGATGACAGGCAGTGGCGTAAACGGATCGTCGTGCAAGTGCAGGTGCTCGGCCAGCTCGCAGCCATACGGCAGGCTGGCGATGCAGGACGCCGCCTGCAGCGCCACCGACTGCAGCAGCGCCGGGCCGAAAGTGGCACCGACGCGACAGGCGACATTGCCCGTTTCGCAGATCTGCACGGCGGCCAGGAAGTTGCGCAGGCCACCGAGTTTGGTCACCTTCAGATTGATCACGTCGACCATGCGCCCGCTGACCAGCGCCAGCACGTCGGCCACTGTCACCGCGCTTTCATCGGCCTCGATCGCCACCGGCAAGGTATCGGTCAACAGCTTCATGCCGGCCCGGTCGGATGCGGGAAGCGGCTGCTCGATCAGCGCGATATCGTGCGTTTCCATTTTTGCAAACGCCGCCATCATCTGCTTGACGCCATACGACTGGTTCGGATCCAGGGTCAGGATCACGCCGGCGCCAACGGCGGCGCGCACTTCGGCCACGCGCGCCACGTCGAGCGCGCTGTCGCCACTGAGCTTGAGTTTCAGCTGGCGATAGCCCTGCCCGGCCAGCCTTGCCGCGTTGGCTGCCATCTCCAGCGGCGGCTTGATGGCCAGGATGCGCGCCTGGGTGACGCTGGTGCGCACGGCGCCGCCCAGCAGCACATGCAGCGGCACGTTCAGACGGCGCGCCAGCAGGTCGTGCAGCGCCATGTCGACCGCCGCCTTGGCGGAATTGCAGAACGCCAGGCGCGCGTCGATATCCAGCATGATCTGGCGCAGCGCGGCCGGATCGCGTTTGACCAACTGCGGCAGCATGAACTCCAGCGCTGCGCGCACGGTGTCGCCGGAGCCGGTAATGGCGGGGATGGCGTGGGCATAACCGAGGCCCCGCACGCCATTGTCATCCTCCAGCACCAGCACCCAGCCATCGAGCCGGGGCACGGTGGCGCGGGCGAATTTCCAGGTGGGGTCGGCCAAAGGCTGCACGCAGGGGCGCAGGGTGGCGGAAACAATTGTCATGGTAGCTCCCTTGACTCAGAACAGGTGGCGCATGCCAAGGTTGAAGGCGCGGTTGCCGGAGCCCGTGTCGATGGCCGAATTGACGGTGTAGGAAGCGCCGTTTTCGTTGCTGATCTTGCCGTAGGCGGCATACAGGTCGGTGCGTTTCGACAGCAGGTAAGTGTAGCCGATCGCGTACTGCGAGGCGTCCTGGTTGAAGGCCGTGCGGTCATCCTTGTGGATATACGAGGCGATCACGCGGCCCGGCCCGGCAGGAACCGTGACGCCGACCAGCAGGTCGCGGCTGTCGGTGCTGGGCCGCGCCGCCACCGCCAGGCCATAGGCGTTCGGGTTCGACAGCTGCGAGCTGTTCAGGCCCTTGTTGACACCATACGCAAAAAAGCCCTTGACGACTTTCCAGTCGTAATTCATGGCCAGCAGGGTATTGCGCGCCGCGCTCTGGTTTTTCAAGGTCGCCGTATCGTTGTCGCGATGGTGGTAGCCGACGCGCATGTTGAAGGCGCCCGCGCTGTAGGCCAGGGCCGCGCCGGCCACGCTGGAGGCGGAATTGCTGCCCGCCACTTCGCCGGCGCCATACACCACTTCGCCGCTCAGGCCATTGAATTTGGGCGACACGTATTTGACGGCATTGTTCATGCGCGCGCCGGAATTGGCAAACACGCTGGAAAACACGCCGGCCAGGCCCGCCACGAAGGGATCGCCGACGGTGGTCATGGTGGTGTAGTTCGGTGCGTACTGGCGGCCCAAAGTGAGCGTGCCCCAGTTGCCGGCCAGGCCGACATACGCCTGGCGGCCGAACAGCAGGCCGCCCTGGCCCAGCGCGCCGGTATCGGCCTGGAAGCCCGATTCGAGCAGGAAGATGGCCGAGTTACCGCCACCAAGGTCTTCGGTGCCGCGAAAGCCGATGCGCGAACCGTTTTCCACGCCGCTGGTCAGCTTGGTGACGGAACCGGCCGCGCCGCCCGATTCGCGCACCACGCCCATGTCGACCATGCCGTACATGGTGACCGACGATTGCGCGGCGGCCATGCTCGAGCAGGCCGACAGGATGGCCAGGGCCAGGATATGTTGTTTCATCTACGTCTCCATTGTTATAAAGGTCAATTATCTGACCTATTGATTTAATGGGACTTTAGACGGCATGCATGGCACTGTCAAGCGATATCGGGGGAACGGAAAACAACAACGGTTGCTACACGGCGCAGCCCGCCGGGGCGCAAGCTGCGCCGCCGCCCATCTGGCCGGGCGCCGTTTGCGCAGGCAGCTGCCGGCGCAGATAATCGGCCCACTCTGCGTGGCGGCCCAGCCAGTTGCCCAGGTCGAGACGCATCATGCGGCCATCGCCGTGGTCGAGCGCCAAAGTGGGAAAGCCCTGCCCGCCCAGGCGTGCCAGCAAGGCCCGGCTGTGCGCGACATGCTGTTCGGTGGCGGCGCCGGCCAGCCGTGCGGACGCCGTGGCGAACAGGCCGGCGTCGAGGCCCAGCTGCTGCGCCAGTCGTGCCAGCACGCCGGCATCGGGGACGCGCTGGCCCAGCACATAATGGGCGTGCTGGATCCGGTGCAGCATTGCCAGGCCCAGGCCGGCGATCTCCTGCGCGGCCAGGATGGCGGTGGTCGGCGGGGTCGAATCGAACACGGCGCCGGTGTCGCGCAGCAAGCCGTCGAAGTACGCCTGCCCGAACGGCTGGCCGCTCGCCTGTGCGATGCGCCGGTCATGCGCCATCACATGGCGGCGCAGATGGTCGTTTACGCTTTGGCGGTTGGCGCCGCTCATCATGCCGCCACCGTGCAGCGCGATGGCCAGGCCTTCAATCGCCTGCGCGGCGTGCAGCAAGGGCGCGGCGCCGTAGCACCAGCCGCACAGCGGATCGTAAACGTAATGCAGCACCGGCAGGCTTACTGTGGCCATGTCATTTCCCCCTTGATGACTTTCGCGCCCAGTTCCAGCGAAGCGCTCTCGCCGGCCTGCGGGAACCTGGCTTGCATGGCCTTGACCAGCGCGGCCGAATCCTTCGCTTCAAGAGCCGCCGTTTCGAACGCCTGCAGGTAGTTGCGCGTGTAGTCCAGCGCGGCCTGGCCCTTGGGCGCCGCGCCGAGGTAGTGGCCGGGCACGATGGCTTGCGGCTTCAATGCCGCGATCTGGTCCAGGGTGGCCAGCCAGTTGGCGCGCGACTGCGGTGTTTGCGTGTCGGCCACCCAGACGTGGATGCCATTGCTGATGACGACGCCGCCGGCGACGGTTTTCAGCGAGGGGATCCACAGATAGCTGCGCTCGGGGCTGGCGCCTTTCAGCCCCTTGATCTCGATGCGCTTGCCTTCCAGCGTGAGGTGGTCCGCATGCAGCACTTGCGGCAGCACCAGCGCGCGTGGCGCATTGTCTTTCATGATCGGCGCCCAATAGGCCAGCTTGGCGTCCATATTGGACTTGATGGCGGCCACCGTCTGCGGCCTGGCGACAATTTTCGCAGCCGGAAAAGCGGCGTGGATGACGTCCAGGCCGAAGTAGTAATCGGGGTCGCTGTGGCTGACATACACGGTGCGCAAGGTCTTGCCGCTGTCCTGGATCTGCTTGACCAGCGCCAGCGCATCGTTGCGCTGGAACTGGGCGTCGACCAGGATCGCCTCGCGTTCGCCGCTGACGATCACCGCGCTGACAGGGAAGATCGCCTGCTCGCCCGGATTGTAGACTTGCAGCCGCAGTGGCGTGGCGGCGTGCGCGGCCGGCAGCAAGGTGGACAGGCCAACGGCGAACAGGGTAGCGATCAGGTGGCGGCGGTGCATGGTGGTTTCCTTTGAACAGTTCAGGCCCGGAGGGCGGGCGACAACAGCATGGTAGCCGCCTCGGCCTGTTCGATAAATCGCTTAGAATGCAATGGATTGTTGCGTGAATCGCGCAAGTCATAACTGAAAGGACGTGCCCGATGGACCGCATCGTCGCCGCGAAAGTGTTCGTCACCATCGCCGAATGCGGCAGCCTGAGCGGCGCCGCCGAACTGCTCGACATGTCGCGCGCCATGGTCACCCGCTACCTGGCGGAAATGGAAAGCTGGGCCGGCGCGCGCCTGTTTCACCGCACCACACGCCGCATCAACCTGACGGCCGCCGGCGACATCACCTTGCTGCGCTGCCAGGAACTGCTGTCGCTGGCCGACAAGATGCCCGGCGTGGGCGACACCGGCGATGACGAGCCGACCGGCATCCTGCGCATCGCCTGTTCGCAGTCGCTGGCGCAGGCCACCCTGGCGGCGGCGATCGCCGCCTACCTGAAACGCCACCGGCAGGCGGCGGTCGACCTGCGCATCGACAACCGCGCCGTCAACCTGGTCGAGGAAAGAATCGACCTGGCGATCCGCATCACCAACCAGCTCGATCCCGGCGTGATCGCGCGCCCGCTGGGCATCTGCCACTCGGTGGTGTGCGCCTCGCCCGCCTACCTGCGCGAGCACGGCACGCCACGGCAGGCCGCGGACCTGGCCACCCACGACTGCCTCACCTATACCTATTTCGGCAAAAGCCTGTGGCATTTCGAGCATGCGGGCGCCACCGTCAGCGTGCCCGTCAGCGGCAGCCTGAGCGCGAATGAATCGGTGGTGCTGCTGCAGGCGGCGGTCGAAGGCGCCGGCATTTCGCTGCAGCCCGTGTTTTCCGCCGCGCCGCTGCTCGCCAGCGGGCAACTGGTGGCCTTGCTGCCCGGCTACCAGCCCCACTCGATGGGCATCCACGCGATCTATATGTCGCGCGCCCACCCGAGGGCGATCAGCCGCACCATGCTCGCCTTCCTGGGCGAGTGGTTTGTGGCGCACGAGACCTGATGAAGCTCAGGTGGGCGACAGTTCCCGCACCACCACGCAGTTGCGCCCGGCGTCCTTGGCGCCATACAGAGCGGCATCGGCCAGGCGCAACAGCGCGTCGGGATCAAGGGCGCACGGCGCCGGCTGGACCGCGATGCCCACGCTGATCGTCACCTGTCCCGCATCCGCACCGGCGTGGACGATGCCGAGCGTCTCGATGGCGCTGCGCAGCGCTTCGCCGATATGCCACGCCTCTTGCGCGTCCGTGTCGGGCAGCACGATCGAAAACTCTTCGCCGCCGTAGCGCGCCGTCAGGTCGCTGGTGCGCCGCATGCGGCCGGCAAGCGCCTGCGCCACGCGGATCAGGCATGCGTCACCGGCCTGATGCCCGTAGCGGTCGTTGTAGCGCTTGAAATAATCGACATCGAGCATGATGACCGACAGCGGCTGGCCGGTGCGCATCGAGCGCGCATGTTCGCTGCGCAGCACGTCGTCGAAATGGCGCCGGTTCGCCAGGCCGGTCAGGCCATCGGTGATCGACAAGGTCGCCAGCTTGCGGTTGGCGTCCTCCAGCTGTTCGGTACGTTCGGCAACGCGCCGTTCCAGGCTGTCATGCAGCCTGGCGCTGGCGATCGAGATCATCGCCTGGGCGCCCAGCATGCGCAAAAAGGTGACGCGTTCATGCGTGAAAGAGGCATCGGTCAGCCGGTTCTCGAAGTACAGGATGCCGTCGATCTGGCCGCCGTGCCGGATCGGCAGGCACATCACGGCGCGCGCATGCTGCCGCACGTAAGGGTCGGCGGCAAAGCGCGACATGCCCGTAACGCCGTCTTCGATCACTTCGATGCCAGTGCGGATGACGTAGCGCAGCAGCGACAGCGGGAACTGCGGGTCGCCGGCCGCATCGAGGTCGAGCTGGCGCGATTGCAGCACGGTGATGGCATCGCCGTCAATCTCGGCCTCGACATGGTAGGCGCCATCGGACAGCAGCAGCAGGCGCGCCACCTGTGCGCCGGCGTTTTCGCAGACGATGGCAATCAGGCGTGTCAGCACGTTGCGCAGGCCGACTTCGTTCGACAGGATGGTGGCCGCTTTCAGCAGCGACACCATGTCGAGCGCGGAGCCGCCCTGCATGCGCGCACCGGCCTGCGCCTGCCCTTGCGCATGGCGGGCCTGCGCCCTCGACAGCGGCGCGGCGTGGCGCGCGCGCAGTTGCGCCACCTTGCCCTCGGCACCCCACTGGCCGTAATGGGCGATGGCGTCCATCATGAAGACGGCGGCCACGCGCGGCTGCTCCTGCTCCAGCCAGCATTCGCCGCAAAGCTCGTTGGCCAGCGCTTGCATGTTCACATGACCGGCCAGGCCGGCGGCGTCGATCGCCTGCTGGTAGCGGCGCGTGGCAAGCTGCAGTTCGTTGCGGTAGCGCGCCATCTCGGCCTGCACCAGCAGATGCCTGGCGATGCTGGTGTCCGAGCCCTGCCCGGCCCACGCGGCAAGACTGTGCAGCAGCGTGTCGATCAGCGCCAGCAGGTCGGCCGCATCAACGCGTGCGGGATCGCGCCGCAGGGCACGCAGCCAGATCAGCGCGGCATAGAAACTGGACTCGACCACCTTGGCCTGGCCGCGCATGATGCCGGTGACGCTGCCCAGTTGCGCGGCCAGCGGCTCGGCATCGCCACTGTCGAACAGGTAGGCGTTGCGTATCTTCCCTTGCAAAAAATAGGCACGGTACAGTTTCGAGTCGCCATATTGTTCCAGGAAACCGGCCTCGCTGAAGCCCGCATCGTCGTAGCTGTCGTGGCGCGGTGACAGCCCCATCAGGCACCTGATCGGTGCAACGGCGCCGGCGACGCAGCAATCGGCCATCGCCTGCTGGCCGTTGGCGCGCATCAGGGCCATGTCCTGCTCGATATCGAGCATCAGGTGCGGCAAGTGGTCGCCCAGGATCAGCCGCTCGGTGGCGCGCACGGACGCCACCACCCCGACCTGGACGAAGTCGCCGATTTCCAGCGCCCAGCCCAGGGCTTCTTCGTACAGGGCATCGGAACTGCGCAGCGGCTGCGTCCAGTGGCTGGACAGCGCGGCGAACATCAGGCCCGTCTGGGTACGCGCCTGCAGATTGGCGCGGCGCCTGGCCAGCGACAAGGCCATGGCGCCGAAATCATGGCCGCGCGCCGCATCGCCCTCGTACAGCGCAATCATCATGGCGTAGCCGACATAGGCGACGGCGCTGAAATCGCTGCTGCCACGCTGCATCGACAGCCGTGTCATCGACACCACCATCAGCGCACTGAGATCCTGTTGACCGGCGTAATAGCTGGCCATCCACAGGCCATGCATCATCTGCATCGCGGCCACGTCGGCCGGATCCAGCATGTCGCCGGCCGCCAGCAAGGTGTGCGGCGCACAGGCGCCAGGCAGTTGCCCGATCTCGACGCGAATCGCGTCGAAGCGCGCCTTCATCTGCGCCACATCGTGCGCAATGTCCATGCCCAGCAGCGCCAGCGCCTCGCGCTGCACGGCGATGGCTTCCAGCAGGCGGCCCTGCAATTGATACTGGTGCGCCTGGATCGCGATGCGGCGCACCTGCAATAGCGGCGCCAGGGTGCGGGCGCGCACCAGCTCATGGATCGCTTCGGCGGCATCGAACTGGCCACACAGATAGCTCGCTTCCGCCGCGCCCAGCTGCAGGTCGAGCCACAGAACGTCGTCACCGTGCCAGGCCTCGCCTGGCAGCAGCGCCAGACCGATGCGCATGTGTTCCAGCGTGGCCTGGAAGGCGGCCGAACGCCGGGCTTTCTCGCCCGCGCGCAGGTTCAGCGCCGCCAGTCGCACTCTTTCGCCGGCGTCGTCGATCAGCGCACGGCCGGCGTTGAGCTGCTCGACGATTTCAAACAGCTGGCCGTCCTGCTGTTGCTCGCCGGCCTGCGCCAGCAGCAAGCGGCCGAGCAGCAGATGGTTGGCCGCGCGCCCATCCGCATCCGCCGCCAGATAGGCCGCCTGCTGCACCCGGTCATGCAGGAACTGGTAGCGGCCGCCATCATCGCCAGCGAGCGGCTGGACCAGGCCGGCAACGAGCGCCGGCGCCATATCCTGCTGCGCGTGCAAGGACGTGCGCCGCATGGCCAGCGCCAGCGTGTCCAGGGTGAAGCGGTTGCCGCTCGACGCCGCCAGCTGCAGCAGCTGCTGCGTCGCTGCGGGCAGGCGGCGGATTTTCGCCAGCAGCGCCTCGACCACGTTGTCGGTATACCTGGCCTGCTCGATCGCCGCCAGGTCCCAGTCCCAGCAATCTTCCGCCGCCCGGTAGCGCAGATGACCGTCATCATGGAGCGCACCGAGGAACTGCTTGAGAAAAAAGGGATTGCCGGCGGTCTTGCGGTAGCAAATGCGGGTCAGCGCGGCGCAGCCGGGCACCGCCACGCGCACGGTGGCCGAGACCATCTGCGCTACCTGCGGCTCGGTCAAGGCGCGCAGCGCCAGCGTTGTCACGCGTGCGCCGCGGCCCAGCAGCTTGTTGCGCAGCGCACTGAGGGGATGAGCGGCGCCCACTTCGTTGTTGCGGTAGGCGCCGATGATCAGCATGCGGCTCTTGTCGCGGGACACCATCAGCAGTTCGAGCATCCTCAAGGTGGCCGCATCGGCCCATTGCAGGTCGTCGAGAAACAGCACCAGCGGCTGCCCCGCGGAGGCGAACACGTCGACGAAGCGGGGAAACAGGCGGTCCAGGCGCAACTGGACCTGAGACGGCGTGGCGGCCGGCACCGCGTCGACGGGGCCGACGATCAAGGCCAACTGGGGCATCAGTTCGACCATCGCGCCCAGGCCGCTGCCCAGGGCCTCGTGCAGTTTGCCGGCCCACTGGCGCAGCGTTTCCGCAGACTGCCCCAGCAGCTGGTGCACCAGCGCCTGGAAGGCCTGGACCAGGGCGGCATACGGCACGTCGCGTTGCAGCAGGTCCAGTTTGCCGGACAAAAAATAGCCGCTCCTGGCGCTGATGGACTGCTGCACTTCCTGCACCAGCGCCGACTTGCCGATGCCTGACTCGCCAGCCACCAGCAGCATCTCGCACGCGCCGCCGGCGCTGCGTTCCAGCGCCGCCAGCAAGCTGGCGACGGCGTCGTCGCGTCCGTGCAAGGTTGATGGCACACGGAAGCGGGCATCATGAAACGACAGCTGGCGTGGCTGGCCCGGCAGCGGCGCGCGGCATGCGGCAAGGTCGCTGCGCAAGCCTTGCAGGCTCTGGTAGCGCTGCTCGGGATTTTTCTCCAGCAGGCGCTGGAGGATGGGCAGCAACTGGCCGGGCAGGCTGGCCAGCGCCGGATGCGACCAGTCCGGACTGCGCGCAAGATGGCAATGCACCAGCTCCATCTCGTCGCTGGCATCGAACGGCACCTGGCCGGCCAGCAGTTCGTAAAAAGTGATGCCGAGCGCGTAGAAATCGGCGCGCTGATCGACCCGCCGGTTCATGCGCCCGGTCTGTTCCGGCGCCATGTAGCGCAGCGTGCCTTCCAGATGCCGCGTAGTAGCGGCGCCCTGCTGCTCGGACGCCAGCTCGCAGGCCACGCCGAAATCAATCAGCTGCAGCACGCGCGTATCGCCATTCCAGACCAGGTTGGCCGGATTGATGTCCTTGTGCATCATGCCCTGCCGATGAACCGCCTCGACCGCCGCGCACAATTGCAGCGCGATGTCGAAGAAATCGACCAGCGCCAGCGCGCTCTGCGACGGCGCCTGGCGTGCCGCCAGCTGCGCGCGCAGCACCTGGTCAAGCGCCTGGCCGCCCGTGTCTTCCTGGATCATGGTCCAGCGGCCGCCATGCTGCTGCAGCGCCAGCGGCTGCACGACGCCCGGATGGCGGCACAGGCGCGCGCTGGCATACTCGCGCTTGAAGTTCGCCACTTGCTGAAACGATGGAAACTGCTGATTCGGCACCTTGACGATCAGCGCCGTGCCGTCGGCTGCCTTGGCGCGCCAGACCAGCGAGCGCGGCCCGCTATGGAGCTGTTCGATGATCTCGTGGTCGAAAAGGGAGCTCATGGGCTGGGCTTGCGGTGCGGGGACAATGGCGTGAGCACCGGGGGCGCGAAGTTCGTCTATAACTTGATTAAAAGTATTATATCAGCAGGAAGTATTGGTGGTAATCAATCGCCACGCCCCTGTGCGGGGTGCCGCTGGCGCGCCTGTCGGCCAGCAGGAAGGGGAGAAACGACAGCTTGCGGCAATGCATGCAAGGGCCAGGCCGCACTCAAAACACGCATTCAAAACAAATCCAGCTGCCCCGCATTGCCACCTTTTGCCTTGAGCCCCATCGGCGGCACCACCAGCGGACGGCGGAATTGGGTGCTGTCGAGCTGCTTGAAGCGGCCGCCCTTGCCGTGCAGGCCCAGGCGATGCACGGCTTTTTCGAAGCGCTGGCGTATCAGGTCGGCCCACACGCCTTCGCCATGCATGCGCGCGCCGAAGCTGCTGTCGTAGTCCTTGCCGCCGCGCATTTCGCGCACGCGGTTCATCACGCGCTGGGCGCGTTCGGGGAAATGCGCTTCCAGCCATTGCTGGAACAGCGGATTGACTTCCCACGGCAGGCGCAGCACCACGTAGTGAGCGTTGATGGCGCCGGCATCGCGCACCGCTTCCAGCAATTGTTCGATTTCCGGTTCGGTCACGAACGGGATGATGGGGGCGATGCTGACGCCGACGGGAATACCAGCGTCGGTCAGGGTGCGGATGGTGCGCAGGCGCCGCGCCGGGGCGGCCGCGCGCGGCTCCAGCGTGCGCGAAATGGCCGGGTCCAGCGTAGTGAGCGTGATCGCCACCGACGCCAGTCGCCTGGCCGCCATCGGCGCCAGCAGATCGATATCGCGCTCGATCAGGGACGACTTGGTGATCAGACCCACCGGATGGTCGCATTCGTGCAGCACTTCCAGCACGCGCCGCGTCAGTTGCCGTTCGCGCTCGCAGGGCTGGTAGGCGTCGGTATTGACGCCCAGCGCGATCGGTTCGGCGACATACGACGGCTTGGCCAGTTCGCGCCGCAACAGTTCGGGCGCGTTGACCTTGGCGAAGATGCGGCTTTCGAAATCGAGTCCTGGCGACAGGCCCAGGTAGCTGTGCGTGGGGCGCGCGAAGCAGTAGATGCAGCCGTGCTCGCAACCGCGATACGGGTTGAGCGAAACACTGAACGGCAGGTCGGGCGAGGTGTTGCGCGACAGGATGGTGCGCGCCTGCTCGTCGCTGACCTGGGTTTTCCAGGGGCTGGCGGCCTCCTCGCCTTCTTCAACGGGCGCACTCCAGCCATCATCGAAGCCCTCGCGCCCGTGCACTTCGTAGCGGCCCTGCAGGTTGGAAACGGCGCCGCGCCCCTTGCGCGCCTTGAGCGATTGCGGCGGCAGCATGACCTGGCCGGCAAAATTGTCGTCATGCTCCGGGAAGATTGCTTTCATGAACGGCCCCATCAACTGTATATACGTACAGTATACTATGCCGCTATCAAGGCAAGATCAAGAGTGGTCACTCGCTTATTTCACGCTTTTTGCATCAAATGCCGTGATATAGCTCAACTGTTGAGCGACAAAGCCGTCAAATGCGGTGATCAGGGGCGCAAAACGGGCGGCCTCATCTTCGAGCTGCATCAGCGCATAGCAAGTCGCTTCCAGGGTCGACAACTGGTCCGGCGCATGCGCCTTGCGGATCAGGTAGTGGGATGGCGGCGTGTCGCGCAGCGGCAAACGTGGCAGGCGCTGCAGGGCGGGATTGAGGTACAGCATCTTGCGGCTCTTGCGCCAGGTGGCGTCCAGCACCACCAGCCGCAAGCCGGCCGGGTCGAGCAGCAGCGAGGCATCGAGCGGCGGCGGTGGCGCGATGCCCAGCGAGCGGTCGCCGGGCGTATCGGGATACAGCAGGACGTTATGCTTGCCGGCCAGCAGCGCGTCCAGTTCCCCGGCAGCAAACGATTCGCCAGCGACCAGGCGGCTGTTGGGCAGGCTCAGGTGCAGCAGGCGCGCGCTGCCCTTGGCGTTGTGCACTTCCAGCGGATGCTGCAGCAGCAATATCTCGACCTGGTGCGGCAGCGGCCGCACCCACTGGCAGATGCAGCCGGATTGCGCGCGCAAACAGGTGACGCAGCGTTCGCGCCGGGAAGAAACGGGATCAGTCAGGGAAGTCATGGTGGGGCGGTCTATGCATCAGGACCGCGATTGTAGCGCCCCACCCTTGCTGATGCTTAAAACTCTTCCCAGTCGCCGGCAGTGGCCGCCACTGCCTTGCGTGGCTTGCCAGGGGCCGCGACGGCAAGCGGACGGCGTGTCGTCACGGCTGCGGCGGCCACCGCGCGCGTCACCTGCCTGGCGTCCAGCTTGAACAGGCCCACCACGTCGGTCAGGCGCGACGCCTGTTCCTGCATCGATTCGGCGGCGGCCGCCGCTTCTTCCACCAGCGCCGCGTTTTGCTGGGTCACCTGGTCCATCTGGCCGATGGCCTGGTTGACCTGTTCGATGCCGGCGCGCTGCTCTTCGCTGGCGTCGGTGATCTGGTTCATGATCTGCGTCACATGGCTGATGCTCTGCACGATCTCATCCATGGTGCGGCCCGCCTTGTCCACCAGTTGTGAGCCGGCCTCGACTTTTTGCACGGAGTCGTCGATCAACCCCTTGATTTCCCTGGCGGCCTGGCTGGAACGCTGGGCCAGGTTGCGCACCTCGCTGGCCACCACGGCAAAGCCACGGCCCTGCTCGCCCGCGCGCGCCGCCTCGACCGCCGCATTCAGGGCCAGGATATTGGTCTGGAAAGCGATCGCATCGATCACGCTGATGATGTCGACGATCTTGCGCGAGGAATCGTTGATCGAGCCCATGGTGCTGACCACTTCCGACACCACGGCGCCGCCGCGGCTGGCGATCTGCGAGGCGTCGATCGCCAGTTGATTCGCGCTGCGCGCGTTGTCGGCATTGAGTTTCACGGTCGAGGTCAGTTCCTCCATCGACGAGGCGGTTTCTTCGAGCGAGCTGGCCTGCTGTTCGGTGCGTGACGACAGATCGAGGTTGCCGGCCGCAATTTCGCTCGACGCGGTGCCGATGGAATCGGTGCTGGCGCGCACCTGGCCGACGATGCTGACCAGCTTGTCGTTCATGTCTTTCAGCGCGTGCATCAATTGCCCGGTTTCGTCCGTGCTGTCGACCACGATATCGCTGGTCAGGTCGCCCGTCGACACGGCTTGCGCCACTTCCACGGCGCGCGTGATGGGCCGCGTGATCGAGCGCGTGATCCAGTAGGCGCAGGCGATGCCCAGCAGGATGGCCGCCACGCCCAGCGAGGCCAGCAGCAAGCGGCCGTTTTCGTAGCCGGCGCGGATCTCGCCGGCCGTCACGTCGAGCAGCTGCGCTTCCAGCTTGGCCAGTTTATCCAGCGAAGCCAGGTAAATATCGCGCTTGGCGGCCATCTCGCCTTCATACAAACGCTTGCCCAGTTCCAGGTCGCCCGCATTCTTGGCCTTGAACACATTCTTGCGCACTTCCGTGTAGGCCTTGCGGGTGGCGAGCACGTCCTGGTACAGCGATTGTTCCTGGGCGTTCAGCTGGCTCTTGCCGATCGCGTCCTGGATTTCCGTGGCGCGTGCGGACGAGGCCGCCATTTCCTTTTCGAATTGCTTCTGGTGTTCGGGGTCGCTGACCTTCCAGGCCGCCGCCGTGCGCGCCGCGTTGACTTCGATGACCTTGGCCCATTCACCGATCAGGCGCTCGTTGCGCACCTTGACATTGACCAGTTCATCGGTCTGTTTGCTGGCATGTTGCATCTGCACGATGCCGACCACGGTGAGGGTGGTAAGCAACGCCAGTACCGCGGCAAAACCTCCACCGAGACGTACGCCGATCTTGAGGTTTTTCATGATGCAGTCCCCTATCTGAAAAAGTCGACGCGTAGTCCGCAGGCGCGGCGCGTTCTGATGCTGATTGTGAGCGTATCAGATGGGTATTGCAAGGACGAAGATTCAAAAAAGCAACAACGTCAAACGTGGCTCAGTTCTGCTTCACGATAATCAGCTTCGTGGTATCAAAACCGAGCGTTTGCGCTTTATCAATCAGGCGCTTCTGCAAGGCCGCATCCATGGTGGGCGTGCGCGACAGCAGCCAGAAATACGATTTGTCGGGACCGCTGATCATCGAATAGCTGTAGTCCTGCTGGTCCAGGTCGAAGACGATGTAGGAGCCATAGAAGGGGCCGAAAAACGACACTTTCAGAAAGCCTTCGTCCTTCTTGTCGACAAAATATGCCTTGCCTTCGGATTCTTTCCAGATGGCGTCCGCCTCCTTGTAGCCGCGATTGACCACTTTCAGGCCGCCGTCCTGGCGCAGGCTGTAATCGGCCGTCACATGGCTCAGGCCCCGTTCGAAGGAATGGTCGAGGCGGGCGATTTCATACCATTTGCCCAGGTATTTGGTGGTATTGAAATTGCTTACCGGAACAATATTGTCGGGACGGCCGACGCAGCCGGCCAGCAATGCGGTGAACAGCAGCGGCAACAGCAGTTTTTTCATGGTGTACTCCGGACAGATGGGTGAGGCCGATTGTAGCGTGCCACGGCGGCAGCGCGCTTATCCTGCCGTGCCATCGCTGCCCAGCATCTCGTCGAGCTGTGCCAGGGTACCCTGATCCTTGACGACGGCGCGCAGCCACAGGTGCAGCGGCATCTCGCCCCAGCTGGCCGCCTTGTCGGCCAGGTAGGCCACCGGGCTATGCGGCTCGGTGCGGCGGAAAAAATCGGCCACCTGGCGCAGCTGGGCCAGCGCCTGCTGGCGCTGCACGATGGCGCCGACATTGCCGACGCCATGCGCCGCCGGCGCACCGGGCAGCGCCGCCACCAGTTCGGCGCCCAGCGGCATGGGCGCGATGAAATGGATGGCGTTTTCCAGCGCCTCGCGGGCGGCGCGAAAGCTCGGGCCATCGATGCCGAAACGCGCGTCGACGCAACGTTCCAGCGCCAGCAGCGACTGCATGCAGTACTGCGCGTCGGCCAGCAGGGCGTCGCTGAACTGGCGTGCGTTTTTCTGCCGCGCCGCTTCCATCTGCGCCAGCGTCGCGCCCTCTTCCTGGCGCACATCGCCCCAGCCCTGGTCCGGCGTTTGCGCACTGGCCGCCGCGCGCTGGCGCGCCGCATCGAAGTCCTGCAAGGAGAACCGGCCGTCGGCGCCATCGGTCAGCGGCACCTCGCGCACCAGTTGCGGCGTGCGCGTCAACAGCCAGAACAGGTTGCCGATGCGCTGTTCCGGGTCGCCGCCCTCGATCGGCGGATACAGGCCATCCCAATAGCGCTCGCACAGGCCCGCCAACAGCGCAAAGCCGTCGCCCAGGCCGCGAAAATGGCGCGTCTTGGCGTGCGCCTCGGCCAGCCAGACGGCCACCCGCAAGTCCTTGCTGTGCGAGGCGATCAACTGCTCGCAGCGGGTGGCGACGAAGGGCCAGTCGGCTTCCTTCAATGCCACCACCCACTCGCCCTGGTCCAGGCTGGGGTCGTCGTGCTGGCGCGCGCGGGCAATCGCGTCGAGTTCCTGGCTGAAGGTGAGGTCCTCGCCGCAGGGCTTGATCGGGCTGACCGGCTGCAGCAGTTGGTCCAGGTTGAACATGGTGCGCTCCCCTCAGTGGATGGTATAGGTGAACTGGCCGTGGGCATCGGCGCCCACGTGGATGCTGGACAGCGGCAGCGCGTCGGCCATGCGCGCCAGCACCGCCACGGCGATCTCGGGCAGCACGCTGCCATTGAGTATCTGGTCGACATTGCGCGCGCCCGAATCGACTTCGGTGCAGCGCGCCAGCACCGCTTCGACCAGCGCCTCGTCATGACTGAAGCGGGCCTGGTGGTTGAGCGCGATGCGCTGGCCGATGCGCGCCAGTTTAAGCCCGATGATCTCGGCCAGCACGGCGTCGTTCAAGGGGTAGAACGGCAGCACCTTCAGGCGTCCCAAAAAGGCCGGCTTGAAGTGTTTTACCAGTTGCGGGCGCACCAGTTCCTCCAGCGCTTCGGGCGTCGGCAGGCTGCCCTCGGGCTGGTTCAGGCAGGCGGCCATCATGGCGCCCGAGCCCAGGTTCGAGGTGGCGATAATGATGGTGTTGCGAAAATCGATTTCGCGCCCTTCCGCATCATCGAGCACGCCCTTGTCGAACACCTGGAAGAACAGTTCGAGCACGTCGGGATGGGCTTTTTCCGCTTCGTCCAGCAGCACCACGCTGTAGGGCTGGCGCCGCACGGCCTCGGTCAGCACACCGCCCTCGCCGTAGCCGATGTAACCCGGCGGCGCGCCTTTCAGGCCGGCCACGCTGTGCGCTTCCTGGTATTCGCTCATGTTCAAGGTAATCAGTTTGCGCTCGCCGCCATACAGCAAGTCAGCCAGCGCCAGCGCCGTTTCGGTCTTGCCGGTGCCGGACGGACCGGTAAACAAGAACACCGCCTGCGGCTTGTTCGGATCATCGAGATTGGCGCGCGCCGTGCGCACCCGCTGCGCCACCGCATCGATGACATGATCCTGGCCCAGCACCCGTTCGCGCAGGGCCGCGTCCAGGCTCAATACGGTGCGGATCTCGTCTTTGACCATTTTGCCGAGCGGGATGCCGGTCCAGCCGGCGACGATGCCGGCCACCACCTGTGCATCGACTTCCAGTGGCGCCAGGGGGGCCTCGCCTTGCAGCGCCGCCAGTTCATGCTTCAGCGCCAGCAAGGCGCTAGCGCCCTCTTCGCCGGGGCGCTCGCGCTGCAGGCCGGCGCGCAATGCGGTGATCTGCGCCACCAGCGTTTTTTCCGCCTGCCAGCGCTGCGCCAGGGCGGCGATGGTCTGCCGGCCCTGTTCGGCGTCGCCCTGCAGTTGCCGCAACCGCGCGGTGGCCGCCTGGCCAGTGTGTTCGCCGCCGGCCTGTTCGCGCTCGAGGGCGGCGATTTCAACGGCGATGCGCTCGAGCTGGCGGCTGGCGCTTTCCAGCTGCGCCGGCGTGGCGCTTTGCCCCAGCGCGACCTGGGCGCAGGCCGTATCGAGCACGCTGACGGCCTTGTCGGGCAGCTGGCGCCCGCTGATATAGCGGTGCGACAGGCGCACGGCATCGACAATCGCTTCGTCGCGCACGCGGATATTGAAATGGCGCTCCATCAGCGGCGCCATCGCGCGCAGCATGGCACAGGCAATCTCCTCGCTGGGCTCCTCCACTTTCACCACCTGGAAACGCCGTGCCAGGGCCGCATCCTTTTCAAAATATTTTTTATACTCGCTCCAGGTGGTGGCGGCGATGGTGCGCAGGGCGCCGCGCGCCAGCGCTGGCTTGAGCAGGTTGGCCGCATCGTTCTGGCCCGCCTGGCCGCCGGCGCCGATCATGGTGTGCGCCTCGTCGATAAACAGGATGATGGGATGGACGCTTTTGCCGACTTCATCGATGACGTTTTTCAGCCGGCTTTCAAACTCGCCCTTGACGCTGGCGCCGGCCTGCAGCAGGCCCATGTCCAGCGCATGGATGTGGGCGCCCTGCAGCACCTCGGGCACGTCGCCGGCGGCGATGCGCAGGGCCAGACCTTCCACCACGGCGGTCTTGCCGACGCCTGCCTCGCCGGTAAGAATCGGATTGTTCTGGCGCCGGCGCAGCAGGATGTCGACCGCCTGGCGGATCTCGTTTTCGCGCCCGATCACCGGATCGAGCTTGCCGTCCCGCGCCAGCTGCGTCAGGTCGGTGGTGAACTGGTCTAGCGCCGGCGTCTGGCTGGCCAGGGTGGCGACGGCGTCGCCTGGCGCCTCGCTCTGCGGTGACGATGCGATGATCTCTTCCGTTGATCCGGCCGTCAGTTTGTCGGGATGGTGTTTCAGCTGCTCGACGCTGAAGCGCGCAAACAACTTGGAGCCGCGATAGGCCAGTTGCGACAGTTCCGGCTCGGTCAGCAGCGCCAGCAGCAGGTGCCGGCTGCGGATCGCCGCCGGTTGCGCCGCACCGAGCGAAGCGATCAGCCACGCATGTTCGAACAGCAGCGGCAAATGGCGCGAAAACACGGGCGTGCGCGCGCTGCCGGTCTTGAAGCTGCCGATCTCGCGGCGCAGATCCGTTTCCAGCGCCGTGATGCTGATATCGCTGCGGCGCGCGGCCACGGCGACATCGCTGCGCTCCTGTTCCAGCAAGGCCAGGAACAGGTGTTCGATATCGACTTCGTACTGGCCCAGCCCCATGCAGATACTGGCGGCGCGGGTGGCGGCCGTGCGCGCCGTGTCATTGAGTTTGGCGATCAAGGTCTTGAGGTTGTTGCTCATGCGGCGGCTCCCTTGCGGTTGATCGAATAGCGCAGCGACGATGGCTGCAGCACGGCGTCGAAATTGACGGGTTCACTGGCCTGCGCCACGGCCAGGGTGGCGCTGATGACAAAGCTGACGCGGTTGATGGAGCCGGCCTCGCGCTCCAGGCGCGCGCGCACATGGCGCAAGCGCGGCTCGTGGCGTTCGATGGCGGCGGTCAGGGCGGCGCAGATGCGGGCGCGGTCGTCACTGCTCGACAAGCACATGCCGGCGAAGTCGATCAGGCCGTAGTTGACGATGGAGGCGGCGCATTCGGGGAATCCATCGAGCGCGCCGGCCGGCAAGGCCACGCGCGTGTTGAGCAGTTCTTCGAGGTCGCGCGCCACCGCGTCCTTCAACTGTTCCACCGACAGCCGCGCCAGATTGCCGCCGGCGGCGCCCTCGCCCATCAGGCGGTCGAACAATCCCGGCACGAAACCGGCTGCTGCGTTGAATGGAGATGACATGCGGCCTCCTTGAAAAAGACGCGGCAGGCGCCGCACTGGCGCCTGCCGCGCAATGGCTCAACGCCGCGCCATCACACCACGCGGTTGGCGGCCAGGTCCCAGCCGCCCGAGGTATTGCCGCCGGCGCCGCCGGTGACTTTTTGTTGCGTGTATTTCCACTTCACTTTCGAGAACTTGAAGCCCACGTGTTCGCCCAGGATGTCGCCTTCTTCCACGTTGGGCGTGACGGCGCCGATCAGCACGTTCTCGATCTCGATTTCAAAGTACTTGACACGCTCGCCCTGGCCATCGGCACGCATGAATTCGAAGCGCGCTTTCGGGATGGTCTTGCCGGCCGAGCAGGTCTGCAGCAGCACCGGCGAGGACAGATCGGCCAGCTTGGAGATGACGATGTCCTTGTGCTCGCAGCGTTCGGCCGTGTGGCCGCCGCCGGTCGAGGCGGTGGCCGACTTGGGCTGCTCCACGCTCCAGCTGACCGATTTGCACTCGATCCAGTCCTTGTGCTTGTCATCGGTCGATTCGCCCTTGATACCGTCTATCTGCAGATATACATCGATTGCCATGGTGTGCTCCTCTGGTTGAACAAATGGATGAATCAGGAATTGGTCGACTTCGGCAACTCCGCGACCAGTCGGAGCGAAACGGACAGCTCGTCGAGCTGAAAATGGGGCCGCAAAAACGATACGGCGCGGTACACGCCGGGCCGACCCGGCACTTCGTGCACCTGCACCGACGCTTCGCGCAGCGGGAACTGGGCCTTCTGTTCCTGGCTGGCGTTATCGTCGAGCAGCACGTAGGTCATCAGCCAGCGGTTCAGGAAATCCTCGACATTGGAGGCGGCGGAAAAACTGCCGATCTTGTCGCGCATCATGGCCTTCATGTAGTGGGCGATGCGCGAAACGGCAAAGATGTATTGCAGCTGCGACGACAGCAGCGCATTGGCGTTGGCCGCCTCGCTGTTGTACTTGCGGCTTTTCTGCGTCGACTGGGCGCCGAAGAAGGCGGCATACGCCGTGTTCTTGCAATGCACCAGCGAGATGAAGCCGAGGTCCGACAATTCCTTTTCGCGACGGTCGGTGATCGCCACTTCGGCCGGGCATTTCAGGGCCACGTCGCCCTCGTCGGTCTTGAAGGTGTGGGTCGGCAGGTCGTCGACCAGGCCGCCGCCTTCCACGCCGCGGATCGCCGCGCACCAGCCGAAGTCGGAAAAGGCGCGCGTGAGCTTGCTGCCGAACGCGTAGGCGGCGTTACACCACAGGTATTTCTGATGGTCGCTGCCGTCGACTTCCTCGACAAAGTTGAAGCCTTCGACGGTGGTGCCATCGACCGGATTGAACGGCAGGCGGCCCAGGAAGCGCGGCAAGGTCAGGCCCACGTAACGCGAATCTTCGGACTCGCGGAAGGCCTTCCATTTGGCGTACTCGATGGTGTCGAACACCTTGGCCAGGTCGCGCGGCTTGCCCAGGTCGCCATAGGTTTCCAGGCCAAACAGTTCCGGCGCGGCCGAGGCGATAAACGGTGCATGGGCGGCGGCGGCGATATGCGACATCTGCTCGATGAAATACATGTCTTCGGGCTGGCGCGAGATGGCGTAGTCGCCCAGCAGGGCGGCGAACGGCGCGCCGCCGAAGGTGCCGAATTCTTCTTCGTAGATCTTCTTGAACATGCTGCTCTGGTCGAACTCCAGCGCCGACTGGAAATCCTTCACCAGCTCGCGCTTGGTGGCGTTGAACATGCGGATCTGCAGCCGCGTTCCCGTCTCGGAATTGCCGACCAGGTAGTGCAGGCCGGTCCAGCTTTGTTCCAGCTGCTGGAAGGCCGGCGAGTGCATCACTTCGCTCAGCTGGGCCGAAATCAGCTGGTCGATCTGCGCCACCCGCGCGTCCAGGGTGGCCGACAGGCTGGCCGACATCAGCATTGTGCCGTCGAGTACCTGCCCCACCAGTTCGGCGATCAGGTCGCGTGCGCGCGCATGTTCGGCGTCGGACTTGGCGACCCGGCTCTGTTCGACGATCTGGTCCAGCAGGTCGCTCGATGCCCCCGCCGCAAAGGCCGGCGAGGCCTGGATTTCTGCCTGTGCATTCATCTCAATCCTCCTTGATCGCGCGTTGCGGTTGCAGGGCGGCCAGGCTGTCGGTGTTGTTCAGCACTTCCGTCAACAGGTCTTCCAGCTTGTCGTTGCCGGCCAGTTTGTTGCGCAGGTCGGCCAGCTTGGTGCGCGCTTCGAGCAGGCGGCGCAACGGCTCGACCTGCCGCACCACCGACTCGGGACGAAAATCGCTCATGGCGCGAAAGCGCAGGTCGACCGGAAAGGTGCCGCCTTCCTCGCTCAGGCGGTTCTGTACCTGGAAGCGCGCCACCGGCTCGACGCTGCCCAGCACTTCGTCGAAGTTGTCCATGTCGATGCCGACGAACTTGCGGTCTTTCAGGCGCCGTTTCTCGACCTCGGAATCGCCGCCGAAGTCGCCCAGCACGCCGACCACGAAGGGCAGCTCCTTGTTTTCTATCGTGTCGCCGATCTCCACGTCATACGTCATCTGCACGCGCGGCGCACGCACCTGCTGCAGCCGCTTCTGGACACTGTCAGGCTTGGCCATGGGGTTTCCTTCGCAAAGTCGATGGGGAGGCGCCGCCAGGGCGCCCGATAAAAATCCTGCTTACTTCAGGCCGCTGAACGGGTCGGCGCCGCCTTTTGCCGCGGGCGCCGGTGCGGGTGCCGGCGCCGGTACGGACGATGCCGCCGCGCGCTTGCCACCAGCCGCAGGGCGCTTGGCCGGCGGCACCAGCACGTCTTCGCCGATGCTGGCGCGCAGCAGCTTGGCCAGTTCCTGCGCTTCCGAACGCAGCGAGCCATTCAGGTTGTTTTGCCGCGACAGGTCGGCCAGCGCCTTGCCGGACAAGCGCAGGCCACTGACGGCGACGATGCTGTTGGCGACCTTGTCATCGGGGTCGCGTTCGAGCGCTTCGAGCGCATGGCTGATGGCGTCGCCATACTGGCCGCGATCGAATTTCATCTGCGCCATCTGCAGCCACGGGGCCTTGTCGGCCGGGTAGGCGCTGCCTCCTTTTTCCAGCAAGGTATAGGCCTTGTCGTATTGGCCGGCGCGCGCGGCCACGTCGGCCTCGGACAGCACTTGCGCCAGGGTCGGTGCCGGCGCCGGCTTGGGGGCGGGCGGTGGCGTGGTGGTGCAGGCGGCCAGCAGGAGGGCGCCGGCCAAGCAGGCCAGGCGGGGCGGAAGCATGCGTGACTTCATCTTGAGTTTCCTTCACGTAAAGGACGCTGCCGCTAGGAAAGATGGGCGACGCCATGTGGAGGCCATTATTGATCGCGCTATTTTTTGCCAGCTTGCGCTTGATCAGCAAAGAATAAGTTCCACTCAGCCGTGCCATCAACGCAGATAAACCCTGATCTGGCGCAGGCATTTCAACCGTCAGGTATCGTGTTTGTGCCAGCGCAAACGGCCAACCGTGCCATGCGTTTAAATAGCGGCAGCACTTTATTTCCGCACGTTTACTTTTTGAGAGGCCGGCCATGTGCCCTTCCCTGCCGCTGCGCTGCGCTGCCTGCTTGCTGCTGCTGCCGCTGTCCGGCTGCGCGGGTGGCGCCATCGGCGGCCTGGCCAATGCGGCGCTGCAGATGGCGGGCCTGGCCAAGCCGGCGCCCGAAGTGCCGGAAGCGCAAAAGCCGCCGCGCAATGTCAGCATCCGCCTGCATGCCGGCCAGCGCCTGAACACCGATCCGCAAGGCCGGCCGCTGGCGCTGGTGGCGCGCATCTACAAGCTGCGCCAGAGCGCCGCCTTCGAGCAGGCGCCGTACGACAGCTTCCTGGACGCGGCCAGGGAAAAGGCGCTGCTGGGCAGCGACCTGCTCGAGGTGCAGGAAGTGCTGCTGGTGCCGGGCCAGCGCTACGAGATACAGGAAAAGGTCGGCCGCGACGCGGCCTTTATCGGCGTGGTGGCGCTGTTTCGCGCACCCGCCGCGCAGCGCTGGCGCGCCACCTTTACCGCGCCCGACGCCGAACGCGATGGCGTCACCATCGGCCTGCATGCCTGCGCACTGAGCGTCGGCGCGCAGGCGGGCCTGGCGGGCGCACGCTGCGAATAGTCTCGTCAACAATCACATCACCGACACAAGGAGAACGGCATGGCCATGGCAGCGAAAGTCCTGTGGGGAGAGGGCCAGTTCTTGCGGCCGCAGCACTTCCAGCGCCAGGATCAATATCATGAAACGCGGCTGCACCAGACCGCCAGCGCGCTGCATCCGTATGCCTGGGGCGTGGCGCACATGCACTGGGATCTCGATGCGCTGAAGACCGGCACCCTGCGCCTGCAGGCGCTGTCGGCGATCTTTCGCGACGGCGAGGTTGTTGATGCGGCCGGCGACGGCAGCGGCGGCGACAGCCTGCCGCCGCCGGTCGACCTGGCCGCGCTGCCGGCCACGCTGCAGGAAGTGACGTATTATGCCGCCCTGCCCGTGCTGAACCGCGAAGGCCTGAACTATACCGCGCAGGCCAACGGCTCCGGCGCGGCGCCCGACACCCGCTACACGCACGCCATGCGCGCCACGCCCGACCTGTTTACGGGCGCCAGCATGGCCGACGTGGCCTACCTGAAAAAGACCGTGCGCCTGATCCCCGACAGCGAAGCGCGCGGCTCCTACGACTGCCTGCCGCTGATCGCGCTGCGCCGCACGGTAACGGGTGGCTTCGAGCCGGTGCCGTCATTCATGGCGCCCAGTCTGTCGATCAGCGGCGCGCCACGCCTGCAGGACCTGCTCGAACACCTGCTCGACGCCTTGCAGGCCAAGGTGGCGGTCCTGCAAGGCCACCACCGCGAGCCGAGCCGCAATGTGATCGAGTTCCGCTCCGGCGACGTGTCGTCGTTCTGGCTGCTGCATACGGCCAGCACGGCCGCCGCCGCCCTGATGCACTATGTGCGCCATCCGGCGCTGCACCCGGAACGCCTGTACGAGGCGCTGCTGTCGCTGGCCGGCGGCCTGCTCAGCTATGCGCGCCACCATACGCTGGCCAGCCTGCCCGTCTACGACCATGCGCAGCCGGGCGCCTGCTTTGCCGCCATCGACGCCATCATCCGCGAACTGCTCGACACCGTCATCTCGTCGAAGTACTTTTCCATCGCTTTGCTTGAGGCCAAGCCGTCCTACTACCTGGGCAAGCTCGACTCGGGCAAGGTCGACCAGCACA
This sequence comes from Janthinobacterium sp. PSPC3-1, assembly GCF_049896105.1. Classification (NCBI taxonomy): domain Bacteria; kingdom Pseudomonadati; phylum Pseudomonadota; class Betaproteobacteria; order Burkholderiales; family Oxalobacteraceae; genus Janthinobacterium; species Janthinobacterium sp. PSPC3-1. The sequence goes on from NZ_JAFCTQ010000037.1 coordinate 25,762, forward strand.
CCACCTTGTACCTGGCGATCCGCGCCGCCATGCCGGCCATCGAACTGGTCGAGATCGTACCGCTGCGCGTGAAAGTGGGCGCACCCGACGACGTGGAAAAATGCGTGCTGTCGGCCATGCCGGGCGTGAAACTGTCGCATGCGCCGCAAGTGCCGGCGGCGATTCCGGTGCGGCCCGACACGTATTATTTTGCGCTTGAAAGCCGCGGCAACTTGTATGAGCACATGCTCAAGGCGCAGTCGATCTCGGTGTATGTGCCGAGCGGCATACGCGAGCTGCAACTCGAACTGATCGCGGTGACGGCATGAGTCAGCTCATCGAACGGCGCTCGGCGCCCTCGCTGCTGGGTCCACGCGGCCCCGGTCCCGGTCCCGCCAACGTCAACGCCGGCAGCGCCCTGCTCGACCTGATGCATGAAGGCTTCTACATGCTGTTCCTGCTGAAAAACGGCAGTTCGCCCGGCGACGAACAGGGCTTCTCGGAACGCATCAACACCTTTTTGGCCGACTACACGCGCGAAGCGAAAAAGATGCGCGCAGATGACGACGATATCGAAGCGGCCAAGTATGCGTTCTGCGCCGCCGTCGATGAGATCATCCTCGCTTCGCCGTTCGATATCCGCAAGCCCTGGGAACGGCGCCCGCTGCAGCTGCTGATCTTTGGCGACCAGCTGGCCGGCGAGCATTTCTTCGACCGCCTCGACGCGCTGCGCGGCAAGGGCGCCATGCGGGTGCAGGCGCTGCAGGTCTTCCACATGTGCCTGCTCCTGGGCTTCCAGGGAAAATATGCGATCGACGGCGGCGAAAAACTCAGCTACCTGACGGCCCGCCTGGGCGACGAGATCGCCCATATCAAGGGCAAGAGCCGTGGCTTCGCGCCGCGCGCCGAGCGCCCCGACCAGGTGGTCAACAAGCGCCACAGCGACGTGCCGCTGTGGGCCCTGACCAGCATTTTCGCGCTGCTGGCCCTGTGCGCCTACCTGGGCCTGCGCGCCCACCTGACGCGCAATACGCAAACCACGCTGGCAGCTTATGCCGACCTGGTCAAGCTGGCGCCACGGCCAGCCCATTTGACGATTACCTTGCCCTGATTTACTCGGCGATCCGGAACTCGATGCGCCGGTTCCTGGCCCGGCCATCGACCGTCGTATTGCTGGCCACCGGGCGGTCCGGCCCCTGGCCCGAGGTCAGCACGGTGTCCGGCGCGATGCCCTTGCTGGCCAGGTAGTTGCGCACGGCTTCGGCACGCGCCTGGCTCAGCGACACATTGCTGGCGCGCAGGCCGGTATTGTCCGTATGACCGATCACCTCCACCTTGCGCCCCTTGAGCTTTTGCATGGCGGCCGCCATCTCGTCGAGGATGGCCAGGCCGTTTGGCGTGATGCTGGCCTGGCCGCTGTCGAACTCGATGATGCGCTTGTCGAGCGCCGCATCGAGCACGCCCTGCTCGGCAACGGCGATGCGCAAGCCATTGTTGACGGTGTAGGTGGGATTGAGGCTGGTGGCGATCTCGCTGGCGATCTGCTGGCGCTGTGCTTCGTTGGCCACTTCACCGCGCACATTGACAATGCTGCCGTCGATGCTGAGCTGGCCGCGCGTGATCAGTTTCAGATTCGGCGTCAGCAGTTTTTGCACATGCGCGTTCCAGTTGGCCGGCACCGCCACGGCGCCCACCGCCACCTGGTCGACCACCCGCTCGGCGCCATACAATTCACGCAAGCGCGCCAGCACGGCCGCCTTGGACGCTTCGTCGGCCACGGTGCCGGTCACCAGGATCTGGCCAGGCTGCGGCGAGGCGGGCGCCGGCGCCTGGGTTTGCGCATGGACGTTGAAAATTGCCGCCAGCGGCAGGAACAAGGTCAGTGGTTTCATCGCCATCCTTCAAGCAAAGTTCAAGCAAAGGTATCGTCAAACATCGCGCAGGCCGAGCGCAGCGACAGCTGCTCCTGCTGCAGGCAGGCGGACAAATGGCGCAGCGCCGGCGCCGGCGCCAGGGCGTCTTCGACCCAATCCAGCTGGTCGAGCACGATCAAGCGTTCGCCCGCCGCCTGCGGGTCGATCAGCGCGCGCAGCGCATGCGGATCGGCGCCGCAAAAACCGACCAGCAGCACCGGCGCTTCGCCCAGGTGGGCAAAGAACAGCGCCAGTTCAAAGTCCAGCGGCTGCAGGAAGGGCAGGATCAAGTGCAGCCAGAAGCTGGCCACCAGTTCGCGCAGCCCTTCATCGGCCGGCAGCGGCAGCACCAGGTTTTTTTCCAGACGTATGCTCCTGCCATGCCCGCTTTGCCGCACCGGCTGCAGCAGCATGCCCAGGCCCAGCAGCAGTTCGCGCACCGTGACGGGAAAGGTGGGCGAGGCGAGCATCGTTTGCAGCGAGTGCAAGGTCTGCGCTTGCAGGAAGCTTGACAGCCGCGCCGCATGGCCAGGATCGCCCGGGTCGACCTGCACCACCTCGCCGGCCAGCGCCAGCAGCGCCGGTGCCGGATCGGCCTGCGACAGCATGCCCGCGCACAGGCTGTCGAGGCGCTGCCACAGCGGCGACAGCACCAAAGGGCTGCAGCCGACAAAGGCGCCGGCGTCCGGCACCTCGATCGCGCTCATGGCCATGAAGGGAAAGCGGCGCTGCGACACATCGCAACTGGCCTCCAGGCGCCCGGCGATGGCGCGCCGGCTGCGCGTGCCGACAAAGGCGAAGCGCAGCGGCGCAAGCGCGTCGTAATTGAGCTTCCAGCGCGGCTCCATCGTCAGTGCGCTCATCACCTGCGCCAGCCAGTCGTCGAGCAGCTGCACCAGCGCGTGATTGTCGCAAGCCTTGACGAAGTCGCCGCGCGCGGGCAGCTTGCCAAAATAAGCGAGGCGCACGGCCTGCGGCGCGGCCGTCATGGCGCCGCTCCCGCCAGGGCCACCGGCGAGGTTCCCGCCACGCCAACGATGGTTTCCGGCAGTTGCATGCCGCGAAAGCCCTGCTCCTGTACCGCCGCCGCAGTTCCGCCCGCGGCGGCGGCCGTGGTTTCCGGGCTGCTGGTAATTTTCAGGTCGACCGCCACCGCCACCTCGCCGCGCGTCCAGCGCAATTCGAAGACGCCGGCGTCCTTGCGCTTCTTGGCGGCGGCGTCGATCATGCGCTTCAGGCCGAACTGCCCCGGTTCGTTGAACAGCTCCACCGTGCGCCCGTCAAAGGTGATGGCGGTGATCTTCGCGCCCGAACCACCTTGCGGGCCCGGATGCACCATATTGGTCCACTGGGCCGGCGTATTGCGGTAGCGTAGCTGCTGGCCGTCGATCTCCACCGTGTATTCCAGCGTGCCGGGCGCCGGCGACGGCAGGATCTGGAACACGGTCTGCGCCGCGCCGGAGGTGGCCGCCGCGCCGCCCGCGCCGAGCGGCGCGATCCAGCCGGGAAAACGGGCCACCATCTGCGGCGACAGGCTGATGCCCATGTCGGCCCAGGTGCGCGGCGCCAGCACGTCGCCGCGCCTTACCACCAGCGGCCCCATCGCGGTAGTGACGAATTTGGCCACCAGGCCTTCGGGGCCGAAGAACTGGCCGATCTCAAGGTGGCTGGCTTCGATGCGTGCATTTGGGGCAAACGGATATTTGTTCGCCAGCGAGCGCTGGAAAGGCTCGTACACCTGGGCCGACCAGGTCTTGTTCACTTCCAGTTCGGCCGGCGCCACGATCACCGCAAAGGTCTGCATCAACGGGCGCACCAGGATAGGCCGGATCGCCTGCTTCTGCGCGTCGCTCATGCCGGTCAGCATCTGCTCGTCGACCAGTTTCAGGGCGTCGGCCAGTTCGGAGCCGCTGCCTTCGAGCGTCTGCTGCATGAACTGCTTGGCGCCGGGGCCGGCGTCGCCCTGGTTCTTCAGCTGATTCAACCGGCTGCGCAATTTCGACAGCGCTTCCAGGTAGGAACGCATCAGGGAGGCATCCTTCTCTTTCGCCGCCACCAGCTTGCCGACGCCGGCAAACTCGCGCCCGATCGGCCCCATCGGTTTGTCGAGCCGGGCCGGATCGATCTGCGCGTTCAGGCCCGGGTTGGAGGTGAGCTGCGACGGCGCGCGGCGCAGGAAAGTGTCCTTCAGCCAGGCGATGATCCCGCGCTCGGCCTGGCGCAGCTGGGCGTTCTGCAGGGCCGGATTGTCCCACGAGGTTTCCTCGTAAATCGTGTTCAGGAGCTTGGCGATCGGCGACGATTGCGGGTCGCCCAGCCGGTTCATCGCCTGCACCGCGCCATCGAAGCCTTTCAGGTCGGCCACCGCCACGCCCTGCACGAACTTTTGCCATTCGCGCGCGTAATCGGCCTTGTACAGTTCCACCAGGTTTTTCTCGATCTGTTCCGGGCTGCCTTCCAGGGTCAGGTCGTCGGTGGAGGCGCTTTTCAGCACCCAGTCGGCGCTTTGCAGCTCGCGGTTGGCGGCCTCGCGGAAAGCGCCTTCGACGAATTTTTCCCAGGCCTGGCGCGTGTAGGCGCCCGAGACGGCGTGGCTGCCCAGCAGCAGGCCCTGGTCCGCCTCGCCGACGATGCGCGCCACCGTCACGCCGGGAAAGCGGGTCGAGGCGCGTGCCTTGACGTCCGCATACACGCGCTCGCGCGCCGGCATGCCGCGCACCACGCGGCGCAGGTTTTCGCGCGCCTGGTCGACCAGCGCCAGCTTCTGCTCGATGCGCGGCCACGACGGATCGCCCACCTGCGCCAGGTAAAACGTCAGCAGCCTTTCCGCGCTGCGTATCATCTGCTCGCGCGGCATGGCGCCACGATTGTTTTCCAGCCAGCCGCGCCAGAAGCGCGCCATCTGATCGTTCAAATGACTGCTTTCGGCATGGCTTTTATCGGCCAGCATCAGATAGGTTTTCAGCGCGTTGTAGGCGTCTTCGACATTGGTGGCGCTGGCCGCCTGGTAGGGTTGGCCGCCCGGCACGGCTGCGGGCGATTGCGGCGCACGCGAGGCCGGCTGCAGCTGCCCGGCATTGGCGTTCATCTCGGCCAGCAGGCCTTCCAGGCCGGCCGTCACCGGTTCGAGCATGACGTGACGGGCGCCGGCGAAATACTCTTCGCGCAGCTTGCGTTCCAGCAGTTCGCCCTGGTACAACCCCAGGCGCAGCGACCACGGGCTGTGATGCCGGTACGCGTCCAGCTGCTCGATGCGGTCCTGCAGGATCTCCAGCGCTTCCAGGCGCGATTGCAGGTCGAGCCGCTGCTCCTGCAGGCGCAGCACCTTGTTCATGTCCGCCTCGACATTGGCCACCAGCTGGCGGTTGCCCAGGTAAGACCAGCTCCAGCCGCCCAGGCAGGCGCCCAGCAGCACGGTGGCCGTGAAAAACACCGCGTACTTGAAGCGCAGCCGGTGCCGGCTGGCGTAGTTGGAGACCAGGTATTTGTCGGCAAAGATCACCTTGCGAAACAGGTCGAGCAGGAAGTAGCCATGCTGGCGCTGGCCGGCGGCCACCGGCGGCGGCGCGTAGGTGAGATCGAAGCGTTGCGCCACCTGCTGCGAGGAAGCGCTGACAGGCACGCCTTCCTGCAGCGCGCTGGTCAGATAAAAGCCGCGAAACACGGGCTGGAACTGGAACGGATTTTCCTCGAACAGGGTGGCGATAAAGGCCCGCAGCGACGGCTTGATGGCGGCAAATTCGAGCGGGAACGTAAACACCCCGGGCGGCATGGTCTTGCGCTGGCGGTGCGCCATATTGGCCAGGCTCAGTTCCGTCAGGCCGGCGTGCAGCTCGTCGAAACTCTGGTCGAAGAACGCCAGCAATTCCGGCGTCGGCAGCTTGCGCTGGTAGGGCATGGTGGCGCCCCAGGCCCGCTCGCGCTCGCTGCGTTCCGCATCCAGAAAGAACTCGGTGAAGCCGGCGATCAGATCGGCCTTGGTAAACACGATGTACAGCGGCGCGAACACTTCCAGGCGTTCGATCACGTCCTGCACCCGCTTGCGCAGGCTGCGCGCCAGCTGCATGCCGACATCCGGGTCGCCCCCCAGTTCGGCGATGCTGACGGCGATGATGATGCCGTTGATGGGCGCCTTGCGCCGGTATTTTTTCAGCAGGTCGAGAAAGCCGAACCACTCGCCACGGTGCTCCTCGACCACCGAATAACGGCCGGCCGTGTCGAGCACGATGCCGTCGGTGGTAAAGAACCAGTCGCAATTGCGGGTGCCGCCCACGCCCTGCACCACCTTGCCATCGGCAAATGGAAACTGCAGGCCGGAATGCAGGATCGCGCTGCTCTTGCCGGCGGCGGGGTTGCCGATGATCATGTACCACGGCAGTTCATACAGGGCCGCCGCGCCCGACTTGCGGCCCAGCTTGGAAGTCTTGATGGTTTCGATGGCGGCCAGCAGCCCGGTGCGCACGGCATCGACTTCGCCATCCCGCGGCGTGGCGGCCTGGGCCGCATTGGCGGCGGCGATCTCGGCCTGGTTGAGGATGGCCTGGCCCAGCGCCTGGGCGTCGCGGCGCGCGCGGCGCCGGCGCAGCAGCCACAGCGCCAGCCAGATCACGAAGGCCAGCAGCAGCAAGACCAGCGCCCAGACCAGCGCCAGTTCCAGCACTTCGGTGCCCAGGTAAAGGAACAGGGCCAGCGCCACGAAGCCGAAAATGGTCAGGTGGCGGCTATCGGTGAGGAAATTCCAGATTCGTCGCAGCATGGTGGGTCCTGGTTGAGTCCGACAAAACGGGCGCCGCCGCAAGGGCGAACCGAACCATGCTGACAGTAAAAAAGCCGTGCTTTGTTGACTTGCAACAAGTATTCCGGCCCGGGCCAACCCACCCGGCGCGCCATGCTTGACGCTGCGCAAGCATGAGTTCGCCTGAGAAAAACCGGTCGCGGCGCCGGGCTAGAATGGCTGGCGCGCAGGCCCTGGCCGTCAGTTCCCCAGCACGCCGCGCTGGCGCAGTTCCGCATGGCCGAAATCCATCATGGTCCAGCGCCCGCCCCAATGCAGGCCCACCGATTCGGCCGTCACGCCATACAAACGGTAGCCACGCATGGCCCAGGCATTTTTTTCGGAAATGATGAGTTTTCCCTCATGCATGAATGCGCAATCGGCGGCCAGGCCGTACTGGTGATAGCTTTGGAACGCCTTCGCGTTGGTCACGCTCGGCCCGGCGGCGGCCAGCTGGTTTTGCCGCGCCGGACTGCGGTAGCCTTCCAGCAGCACCATGTCATAGCCATGCATCTCCTTCATGATCTTGAACACCAGCAGCAGGCGCTGCGCAAAGTCCTGGTCCAGCAACTGCCAGTTGCGGCTGGCGCCGCCCAGCAGCGGCCGCAGCTGCGTCACCTCGGCAGTGGTAAATACCAGCGGCGGCAAGGCGGGCGGCGGCGCCAGCTGCTCGCCCTTGAGCAGGTCGCTGACCTGGTCATTGATCACATATTGCCGGTCCGCATAGCCGCGCAAGGCGATGCGGTCGCTGGCCAGCCAGGCCAGCAGTGGCGGCACCACGACCAGCAAGGCGCCACCGAGCGACAGCCAACGATGGCGCAGCAGCCACCGCCAGCCGCGCGCCACGCCATGGCCGGAACGGTGGCTAAGCTGTTGCAGCTGCCGCCACTGCGCGCCGCCGCCCTGGTTCAGCTTGCGGGCGCGGCCATGCATGCGCCAGCCCAGGTTGACCATCGCCTGCACCAGCATGGCGCGGCCCGAGGGAAACAGCAGCAGCCAGCAGGCAAACGAGGCAAGCAGGAAGTACATCAGGATCAGGGCGATCAGCATCGGACACTCCGTCAAGGGTTGCCAGCAGGTATCGCCAAATCGTAGGCGCGAGCGTCCCGGCAGGGCGCGGCATTTATCAAATGAGATCGAATTCGATCAGGTCGGAGGTACTATTTTGGCGACAAGCACAAGCACAAGCAACGATGGACGCAAGGGTGGCCCGGACCTGCTGGCCCGCGCCGGCATGGCGGACAGCCACCGTATCCTGTCGCAGCTGGAATACGGCAGCACGCCGTTTTCCGCACCGCGGCCGGCACTGCAGTGGCGGCCCGGCTGGCTGGCCATCGTCGGCGCCGTGCTGGGGATCACATTCCTGCTGCTGGCCTGGCTGGCCTACGAGGCGATGCTGGCGGCGCCGGCGCCACTGACCGTGCAGCGCAGCGCGGCGCCCGCCCCCGGGCCGTCGCCTGCGGAAATGCCCGCGCCCGCTCCGGCGGCCGCCACCATCATCAATGAAGCGCCTGCCGCCGAACCGGCGCCACCGGCTGCGGCTGCGGCGCAGCACAAGCAGCATGCGCCAGGCCGCCAGGCGGCCGCGCGCGCGACGCCCGTCAAGCCCAGGCCGGACGCCGCGGCCGGCGACAGCGACGTGACCTTGCTGGCGGCCATCGTCGCCCATGGACAACGAGCGGAGCCACCGCGCGACGTGGTGCTGCGCAAGGATGAAGAAGAAACCGCCAGCCTGCTGCAGCGCTGCCGGCAACTGGGCTTGATCGAAGGCATGCTGTGCCGCGCGCGCATCTGCGCCGGCCGCTGGGACAGCGACCCGGCCTGCCACTGAGCTTGAGATTGACTCAGCGTGCGGCGGCGATGCGTCCTTCCAGGAAAACCCGCATCAGTTCGAGCACGGCCTGCGGCTGCTCCTGGTGCGGCGTATGGCCGCATTGTTCGATCATCGCCGGCACCGCATGCAAGGCTTTCGCGACGATGGCGTCGACCTGGGCCGCGCTGCCGTACTGGTCCGCGCTGCCCTGCATCACCAGCGCCGGGCAAGTGATCGACGCCAGCAGGTATTCGATATTCCAGAATTGAAATCCATGGCTGAGCCAGGTATCCGACCAGGCCTTGAATATGGTCTGCGTCTTGTCGCCATGGTACTTCGCCAGCGCCCGCAGTTTGCCGGCGTCAAAGGCGGCATTGGCGGTGCGGATGCCGGCCAGCGTCACCGCTTCGACAAACACATGGGCCGCTTCGGTAATAATGCCGCGCAAGTGTGCCGGCTGCTGCGAGGCATGGATCAAGGCGATGCTGCCGCCGTCCGAATGGCCGATCACGATATGCTCCTGCTGCGGGATCAGGCGATCTAGCACCGCCGGCAATTCGCGCAGCGCGTAGTCGTGCAGATAATGCAGCCGGCGCGGCGCCTTCAGCGGCGACGACAAGCCATAGCCGAGCCGGTCATACAGCAAGCCGCGGCAGCCGGTGGCCTGGCATAACCGGGCGGGAAAATCCCTCCACATGGCACAGGAACCCAGGCCCTCGTGCAGGAAGACCAGCACCGGCCGCGCCGGGTCGCCGTCGATCAATTCGTAATACAGTTCGTGGTCAGGACGGAGTGTCAATATCGGCATGGGCAGGCGCATCACGATGAACAAGATCCCTGCATTGTGCCATCGGCGCACCCGGCACGCCCGCCATCGCCGTAAAAATAGCTGGCAGGAAAATGCATCTGCGACAGGTTTGTGGCAACGCAAACGTGCTGACGTCCTCACGGTGCCGCCCCGGCAGCGCACGCCTAGAATGAACCTCGCCACTCGACAGCAGACTGGCACGGAGTCCAACTCATCAACCAGGAGACCATCATGGATATACAAGAACAAAATCGTACCGGCAGCAATCTGCAGCCAGAGACCACGGACATGCCGCAGGAAGGGCAAACCGCACAAGATGCAGGCGACCAGGAGGCAACGGCAAACCTCAGCGGCGCCTCGTTCACCACCTACTATATCTGGCGCGCCAATGGCGTCCACCCCAACGTCAATTTCACGCAAGCGAGCGTGCGTGCCAATTCCCGCGTCTTCCTCAATATCAGCGAGTACGGCGCGAATGCCCAGAGCCGTTTTATCGGCGCGGCCCGCATGGCGGTGTACAACATCGCCCCGTATGACGGCGGCTTCCGCGCCTGGGTCGACATTTCCTGGAACAGCCCGCTCAATATTCGCTTCGACGTGCTGGTCGACCCCTGATGCCCAGGTAACCGCGTGAACGACAGGGCCACGTGCAGCACGTGGCCTTTTTTATCCGCTGTTGCTGCATGAAACAATCCGCGTATATTCCCAATAGGCAAGATGCTAGACTCGACATCATGATAAGAAAACACCTCACAGCCTTGTTCGTGTCGGCCCTGTTGCCGTTTGCCGCATGCCAGGCGCAAGCCGTGCACATGGAAAAGTCGCTGACGCCCGAGATCGGTGGCATCAAACAGTTCATCGACATCAAAACCGACGATACCGGCAAACCCGTGCTGCTGTTTTTATCGGGCGGGCCAGGCAGCTCGATGATACGGAATGCGGATGCGTTTACCCAACTCCTGAAAACCAGGTTTACGATCGTGCAATGGGATCAACGAGACGCGGGCAAGACCTTGCAACTCAATCCCTCACCCGTGCCGCCATCGGTGGAGCAGATGCAAGACGACACGCTGCAAGTCGTCAACCTGCTGAGAAAAGAATTCAAGCAGCAGAAAATTTATTTGTTGGGCAGTTCCTGGGGCAATGTGCTGGGATTCCATGTCGTCAAACAGCACCCGGAACTGCTGCACGCCTATTTCGCCGTCAACCCTGTCGTCAGCCAGCTGGCCAGCGAACGCGAATTGCTCGACACCTTGAAACGCCATTTCAAGGATAACCCCGTCGCCAGTGGCGAATTGGCCAAAGTCGATACCGCCTTCACCAGCGACGACGACCTGTTTTACATCAGGAAATGGCTGTTCTACAAAGACGGCATGGACTATGCAGTCAGTGACGATTTCAAGAAGATGTTTTTGGAATGGACAAAAACCTGGTCACCGGTCTGGACCAAGGTGATGACGATCGACCTGCGCGACAGCTTGCGGAAAGCGGAATGCCCGGTCTATTTTTTCGTCGGCAAAAACGATATCCAGACCTCGGCCAGCATTACCCAAGCCTATTTTAATGAATTGCAGGCGCCGAAGAAAAACCTGTTCCTGTTTGAACGCTCCGGGCATCAGATACACAAGGATGAGCCCGAAAAGCTGCAGCAAACCATTATCAGCACCCTGTAACGCAAAAAGCCCAGGCTGTGAAGCCCGGGCTTTTTACTTTGCTGCTTGTTCTGGCTCCCCGACCTGGACTCGAACCAGGGACCTGCGGATTAACAGTCCGTCGCTCTACCAACTGAGCTATCAGGGAAGTGAGGCCGTATTATATACGCCGATTTTTCCTGTGTCCAGAAGCAATCTGCACGGCATCAAAAATCCCGATCCTATTCTGCGCCAAGGTAAATGAACTTGAACAGGAAGATGGCGGCGATGATATAAGCCACCACCGACACCTGCTTGCCCTTGCCCGTCAGCAGTTTCAATACCGCATAGGTAATGAAACCAAAAGCCACGCCGCTGGCGACCGAATAGGTGAACGGCATCATCAGCGCGGTGATGGCCGCCGGGATACTCTCGGTGCTGTCGTCCCAGTCGATGAAGGTCAGTTCGCGCAGCATCAGGCAGGCGACATACAGCAGCGCCGGCGCGGTGGCGTATGGCGGCACGGTATGGGCCAGCGGCGCAAAGAACAGGCTGCCCAGGAACAGCAGCGCGACGGCGACAGCCGTCAGGCCCGTGCGGCCACCGGCTTGCACGCCGGCCGCGCTTTCGACAAAGGCCGTGGTGCTCGAGGTGCCGAGAAAGGCGCCGGCGGCGATCGCCGTGCTGTCGGCCAGCAGCGCCTTGTTCATGCGCTCCATCTTGCCATCCTTCAGCAGGCCGGCGCGGTTGGCCACGCCCATCAGGGTGCCGGTGGCGTCGAACAATTCAACCAGGAAAAACACCAGCACCACATTGACGATGCCGATCGACAGCGCGCCCATGATATCGAGCTTGAACAGGGTCGGCTCCAGCGCCGGCGGCGCCGAGACGATGCCGTTGAACTGGTTGCCGCCAAAGAAAAAGCTCGACACCGTGATCACCAGGATGCCGATCAGGATGGCGCCCGGCACTTTCAGGCGATCGAGCGCGACGATAATGAAAAAGCCGATGATGGCCAGGATGGGCGCCGGCTGGTGCAAATCGCCCAGGGCGATGATGGTGGCCGGATTCGACACCACCACGCCGGCGCTTTTCAGCGAAATAATCGCCAGGAACAGGCCGATGCCGACCGTGATGGCCGTGCGCAGCGCGGGCGGAATGCTGTTGATGATCAGCTCGCGGACCTTGAACAGGCTGACCAGGATGAACAGGCAGCCGGAAATGAAGACGGCGCCCAGCGCCACTTCCCAGCTCATGCCCATGCCCTTCACCACCGTGTACGAGAAATACGCGTTCAGGCCCATGCCCGGCGCCAGCGCGATCGGGTAATTCGCGTACAGACCCATGATCAGGGTGCCGATGGCGGCCGCCAGGCAGGTGGCGACAAACACGGCATCCTTGGGCATGCCGGCATCGCCGAGAATGCTGGGATTGACGAAAATAATGTAGGCCATCGTCAAAAATGTGGTCAGGCCGGCCAGCAGCTCGGTGCGCACATTGGTGCCGTTGTCCTTCAGTTTGAAATAGCGTTCCAGGAACTGCATGAGTAACCCCTTGAGTTGGTCGAACCGTGCGCGTGCTTGTGGCCAGCGCGCATCTTGTTTTTGTATTGCTTTTACTTCGCCGTGCCGGCCGGCTTGAAGGCCCACCAGCGGCTGCCGGCAAAATTCCATACCAGGCCGATGCCGGTCGCCAGTACCTGCGCCAGCCAGACATGCCAGCCCTGCTCATGCACGAAAAACCACATCAGGCCGGTATTGATGCACCAGCCGACGGCCAGCAAGCTGAAGTACTTGGCGGCCGCCTCGCCATGGCCCTTGTCGCTCTTGAAGGTGAAAAAATAATTGAGCACATAGTTGACGACCGAGCCCAGGATATAGCCCAGTCCGGAAGCCGCGGCGGCGGCGTCGACGCCAAAGACTGTGACGCCGGTCCACAGCACGGCATACTGCACAAGCGTGCCGGAAGCGCCGACGGCGGCAAAGCGCAGGAACTGGTGATGCAGGGAATGCGACATGGTTGATTTCACCTGGAACAATAATGAGCGGCCGGGCAGGCAAGAACAAAAAATGGCTACGATTGCTCGTAACCATTTTTCATCCTGCATTTTACTGCAAGTTATGGCAAAGACTCAAAAGCTGGTGCTCAATCCTTGCTCTGACGACGGCTGCGGCGCCAGACCAGCAAGGCAATCAGCGCCAGCAAGGCGGCCACGCCGGCCGGCACGATAAAGTGCGGCAAGCGGGCCAGCAGCGGCGTTTCGCCACCGCGGCGCGCCTGCGCCACATAGGCCGGCGTGACCGACACGGCCGGGTTGCCATATTGCTTCAGCACGTAATTGGCGATCGAGGCGACCTGCTCGTCGGTCAAGGCTTGCACGTAAGAACGCTGGTCGAAACGCGGCATGAACGCTTCCACCTCTTCGCCTTCCTTGCCGATCTTGCGCTCGACGCCAAACAAGATTGCCGACACCAGGTTGGCCGGCGTGTTACCGCCGGTCGCCGTATTGTTGAACAACGCCGGATACGCCTGGCCCGTGCTGCCGGCGCCGCTGGCCGAGTGGCAACTGGCGCAATAGCCGCTGAACAACACCTTGCCACTGTTCAGCGAATGGTGCTCGGTGGAGCTGGCCATGCCGCGCAAGCCTGCTTCCTCGCTGACGGCGCCGCCATAGCTGTAGGCGGGCTTCTGCTGGCCAGCCGCGCGCACGGGCGGCACGGTGCGCAAATACGCCACGATGGCCGCCACATCGTCGTCGCGCAAGAACTGCAGGCTGTTCTGGATCGCCTCGGCCATGCCGCCGGCCGCCTGCCCCTTGCCTTCCACGTGGCCGGTTTTCAGGTAGGCCGCAAGTTCCGCATCGCTCCACCCGCCGATGCCGCTGATGGCGTCAGAGGTGATGTTCGGTGCATGCCACGACCCCAGGTTGGCGCCGGCCAGTTGCTGGCTGCCCACTTCGGCCATCAGCATATTGCGCGGCGTATGGCAGGCGCTGCAGTGGGCCAGCCCTTCGGCCAGATAGGCGCCCCGGTTGATCTGCGCGCTCTTGCCCGCATCGGGCACGAAGCGCTTGTCGTCGAGGAACAAGGCATTCCATCCCAGCATCGACAGCCGCACATTGAAGGGAAACGGCAACTTGGTCTGGCGCGCCGGCTCGTAGACAGGTGCTACGGCGTGCATGAAATAGTGATACAGGTCACCCACATCGGCATCCGACAGCAGCGCATAGCTGGTGTAGGGCATGGCCGGATACAGATGGCTGCCGTCGGCGCGCACGCCCTGGCGCAGCGCGCGCGCAAAGTCGGCCTCCGTGTAATGGCCGATACCGCCTTTTGTCGATGGCGTGATATTGGTCGCGTAGATCGTGCCCAGCGGCGAGTCGATGGCGTAACCGCCGGCGTACGGCTTGCCGCTGGCGGCCGTATGGCAGGCCATGCAGTCGGCGGCAATCGCCAGGTAGCGGCCCCGCTCCAGGCGCGCATCCTGATCGGACGAGGCGGATGTGGCGGCCGGCACGGCGGGACGGTCCGGCGTCAGGGTCACGGGCGGCGCGGCCAGGGCCGAGCTCATGGCCACCAGCACGACTGCCGTGGCGCTCAATACACGGCGCATCATGCGGCCTCCCGCGCCAGGGTACGGGCAATATCGTCGGCCGCGCGCAAACCGAGCGCGGCCATGCTGAGGGTCGTGTTGACCACGCTGGCCGACGGCATGGCGCCGCCACCGGGCAGCCACAGATTCGCATGGTCGTGGGCGCGGCAGTTGCCATCCACCACCGAATCAAGACGGTTGCTGCCCATGATCACGCCGCCCATGATGTGATTATTCGCGTTCAGGCTGCTGGTGATATTGAACTCCACCGCGCCGAACAGCTTGCCGATATGTTCCAGCTGCGCATGCGCGGCCTTGGCGCCGTTGCGCACATAGTCGCCCACGTCATAGTAAATATCGGGGCAAGCCAGGCCCAGCGGATCTTTGCGCGTGCGGCTCAGTGTCAGGCGGTTATGCGCTTCCGGCAAGGGTTCCAGGCTGATCGACAGGTCGACGCCAAACGCGGCGCGGCGGCGAATCTCGTCGTCCAGGTCCTTGCCGACCAGGCCCAGGTTCAGCGACTGCTGGGTGGCCGGACCGACCCGCGTGATGTTATTGAGGATCATCTTGTTGGCCGAATACTGCGCGCGGAAGGCGCCGTCGCGCGGCCCCACCAGGCAGCTGCTCTGCGCCGGGCCACGGCCGGTCCAGATCGGTTCATTGGCCAAAAAGGTACAGTGGAAACCGGAATGATCCATCATGTTGCGGCCCACCTGGTCGGAACTGTTGGCGATGCCGTTCGGATTATTCTGATTGGCCGCCAGCAGCAGCAGGCGCGGCGTCTCGATGCCATTGGCCGCGATCACGAAGGCCTTGCCGGTCGCCCTGTGCGATTGTTTTTTGGCGTCATACCAGTGCACGGCCGTCACGCGGTTGTTCTGGTCGGTATCGATGCGGTAGACCACCGCCTCTGCCAGCACGCCGGCGCCCTTCAGTTCGGCGCGCTGCACATGGTGGATGCCGTTGTACATGGCGCCGATCGGGCAGATTGGCTGGCAATTGTTATTGCCGCAGCAGGTAGGACGGCCCTGCCACGGGCGCGTCGAGCGGCCCTGTGGAATCGGCACGGAGCGGTAGCCGTGCGGATTGACCACCTCGGCAAAGCGCTTGTCGCCATGGCCCCACGGCACCATGTCCATCGGATAAGGCTTGCTGCGCTCGCTGGGTGACTGCAGCGCCGGATCGTTGGGGCCGGCCACGCCCATTTCCTGTTCGGCGCGGCAATAATACGGTTCCAGCTCATCATAGGAAATGGCCCAGTCGCGCC
Organism: Janthinobacterium sp. PSPC3-1; assembly: GCF_049896105.1. Taxonomy (NCBI): domain Bacteria; kingdom Pseudomonadati; phylum Pseudomonadota; class Betaproteobacteria; order Burkholderiales; family Oxalobacteraceae; genus Janthinobacterium; species Janthinobacterium sp. PSPC3-1. The sequence goes on from NZ_JAFCTQ010000037.1 coordinate 41,538, forward strand.
CTACGCCGTAATCGCTTTTCATGCGCATGTCGGACGGCAGATGTCGCCAGCACGACGCGGCCCAGTGCCAGGTGGTGCCACCGACCGTGCGCAAATAGCCCTGCTGGAAACTGCTGCCGCTGGGTCCGGACAATTCCACATAATTATTCTTTGGAAAATACAACGGCGCCGGCGCGTTTTCCGCCTGCGGATACAGGCCCTGGAAGTCGGAACCGACACGGTTCTCGAACGGCATGTTGCGCCAGTTTTCCACCGCCTGGCCGCGCTCGATGCGCAGGCCCGCTTCCAGCATGATCACGGAGTGACCTTGCGCGGCCAACTGATCGGCCATCATCGCGCCGACCACGCCGGAACCGACGATGACGACATCGGCGACGACGTCGCCATTACTCTTGAATTCGGGGGATTTCATTGTACTTGCTTGCCTTTCGGTTCGGGAGTGCCGGTGGTGGCCGGTGCAGGCGCCGGTTTCGGCGCGACGGGAGCGGACACCAGCACGGGCGGCGGCGCCTTGAGCCACCACAGCGGACCATAGTTGCAATACGTCGGCACCACCTGCCCATCGGCCACGGTGCGGTACATCAGCGCTTCGGCATAGGCGACCACGATGGATTTCGTGCCCTGCGCGGCATTGCCGGCCACCGTGCCCGTGTACCAGGCGGCCACGATGGCCAGCGCCAGTTCGCGCAGGCTGGCATCGGTGGCGGTGGCCGCCGCCAGCAAGTCTTTCGCCGGCTGGCCGGTTTTGACCAACGCGCCCAATGCGGGCAAGTGTTCGGCAAAGCCCGGCACATTAGTGCGCATGGCCTGCTCGATACGGGCAGCCGTTTCGGTACGCAAATCCTGGTGGCCGGTGATCTCCTGCGACAAGGTATAGAACAGCATGCTGCCCGGCGCGGCTTTTGGCGCGGCAGTAGCGGCGGGCATGGCGGCCGACAAAGGATTGCTCCAGAAACCGGCCTGCGCCAGCAAGGCAGCCAGCCCGATCAGGGCATGGCGGCGCGTGATGCGCGGCGGAGCAACATCGGAGGGGATGGAGGGGGTGGAATCTTGCATGGAACTCCCGCAATTTATTGTTGTGTTGACTTGGATACTTGCGTTGAATCGCATTTGGGCAAATACAATGCGCTTCGTTATTATCCTACAAAAATAAATTGTTCGCTAATGTAGTATTACTACGTGAACAATGCCAAAGCAGCAAGCGTGCTGAAACGCAGACGAGCGGACACAGCAGCGTGTCGCTGTAAAGAGGCTTGAATCAGGATTTATATCAAGCGGGTCATGCGCCAGCCACACGCTGCTCCTGCCGCCATTTCGTCACCATCTCGCTGCTGATTTCGCGCTCATAACAGATGGGAGCATAGCCGCCCTGCCGGCTCCACGCGCTGCGCCCGCCGCAGGCGCTGCCGTTCTTGGCGGCATTGTAGGGACAGGGGCAGCGGCCCGGATAGGCGGCGATCGAGTCGGCAATAATGCGCTGCTTGACCTGCGCGCTCGACAGTGCCGCCTGCCCCTGGCTCCATACGGTGGAAGCGCAGGCCAGCAAGGCGAGCGCGAGGGCAAGGCGGAGGTTTTTCATGGCGGTGGCAATCGTCGGTGTTGGCGTTGCCAGTATGACACATATCCATCCTTTATTTGCGGTCAAGCAAGCCTTCGCACATGGCGGAAGCGGGCGTACTGGTTCAACAGCTTGTTGATCAGCTGGTCGCTTGTGTAACAGCTCACATTATGCTGCGGCTCCCACTGAACTGGAAGCCATAGCCCGCTAGTGCCTGTTCTCCGGGGATGCTTGCCGGGATTCGGCCCAAGCGAAGCTGGGCGAGCGATAGCCTAGTGCGCGGATGGTATATCGGACGACGCCGCTTCGTCATCGAAATCCATGGTCTCAGGATCGGGATCCGACACCTGTGGTGCACCCATGAGATTCAGCCAGACAAATCCGGCCAGCCCGGCGACAAGCGAGGCCAGCAAGATCGCCATCTTCGATGCGTTGATGACCTCGGCTTGGCCCACGAAGGCAAGATTGGTCATAAAGATCGACATCGTGAAGCCGATACCGCCGAGCAAACCCGCGCCCAGCACATGGCGGCAGGCCAGGTCCAGCGGCAGGCGGCACACGCCGAGTGCCACCGCAGCAAACGTGAACAGGAAGATGCCCACCGGCTTGCCGATGCCCAGCCCCAGCAGGATGCCAAGACTGTTGCTGGTCAGCAGCTCTGTCGCCCAGCCGGTGCAGATCACGATGCCGGTATTGGCCAGCGCAAAGATCGGCAGGATCAAAAAGGCTACCGGCTTGTGCAACACATGTTCGAGCCGCTGCGAAGGTGAAGCGGCATCGTCCTCGATAGCCGAATCCGGAATGGCAAAGGCCAGCAGCACGCCGGCAATCGTCGCGTGCACGCCGGACAGCAGCATGAAAAGCCACATCAGCGAACCGCCCAGCAGGTAGGGCCACAGCGCCATCACGCGCAGCACGCGCTGCACCAGGAACAGCGCCGCGAACACGCCCAGCGCCGCGAACAGGTATGCGAAGGATAGCTGGGTCGTATAAAACACGGCAATGACAATGATGGCGCCAAGGTCGTCCATCACGGCCAGCGCCGCCAGAAAGACTTTAAGCGACACCGGCACCCGCTTGCCGAGCAGGCTCAGTACGCCGAGGGCGAAGGCGATGTCGGTGGCCATCGGAATACCGATGCCGGCCTGGGTGGGCGTGCCACCGTTGAACGCCAGGTGTATCAGCGCCGGCACGGCAATGCCGCCGGCCGCCGCCAGGATGGGCAGCATCGCACGGCGCAGGTCGGACAATTCACCGTTGTACAGCTCGCGCTTGAGTTCCAGGCCGATCAGCAGGAAGAAGATCGCCATCAGCGCGTCATTGACCCAGTGTTCGATGCTCAGGCCGGCAACGTAGCGGTGCCAGAATCCCAGATAGTCCGCACCCAGCGCCGAGTTGGCCAGCGCCAGCGACACGATGGTGCAAAGGATCAGGATAATGCCGCCTGCTTTTCCCGACTGCATGAATTCATTGAAGGTGCTGGAGAGTTTTTTTTCGATGCGCATGGTGTGTTCGGCCCCCTGTCCTGGTGGATGGGGGCGCCATTGTCTGGTGGTGATGGAGGGCGTGTGGAATGCTCGTGACAGCGGCGCGTCAGGAGGTGTCTACCAGAAACGGAACGGCCAAAGGCGCAGCATGGCGGCGCGCGTGTCGAAGAAGATAGCGGGGAAATGCAAGAGGGAACAAGGGCATGGGCAGCGGACACAAGTGTGGTGCGTGGCGGCCCGACCAGCGCATGTCCTGTCATGCTTGTTTGCATGATCACCCTGTCGTCATTATACCATTAGCAATATCAGCTCGACAGTGGCAAAATTGATGTGGCAGCGAAACGTGCAAAAGCCCCCGCGTACTTCAAAAAAGGCATTCGGTTCAAGAAGGGAACTTGGTCGCTAGTACTGTATGAGACGCCATCAGCCCCAGTTGTCCGGTGCCGGAACGACAAGAGCGGCAGCAATGATACTTCACCAGAAAGCAAGACGCCGCACCCAATGAAGCCAATGAGCCAAATCGGAAATCCGGGATTTTCCCCTTTTGATCCCGCAGCCGACCGCGAACTGCGCGCGCACCCGAGGCGCAAACAGGAACAGCCCAGCGAGAACGAATGGCTCGCGGTCAACGATCCGGAAATCCGGGGAGTGATGTGCACGGAAACCGGGCAACACCGGTCGGTTCGAGAGGTCTTGGGGAGGGACATCAAGGACCTGATGGACCTCCGCATGCGGGTGAGGATGAACCTGCAAACCGACCCGCTGTACCGGTGCTCCATCTGCGGGGTTGCCGTGCACATATGCTCCAGCCGCAACACCCGGCGCTTCTTTTTCAAGCACCGGGAACAAGACGGAAGCTGCCCGGCAAACACGTCAGGCGACTTGAACCAGGACGAGATCAACGCAAGGAAGTACAACGGCGCCAAGGAAAGCAAACTTCACTTGCGTATGAAGGACTGGATAACGCAGTGCCTTACCCTCGACGGCCGCTTCAACGAGATCCGCCAGGAGACCCGCTGGAAAGGCGCCCTCCCGTCGCAGTGGCGGAAGCCGGACATCACGGCACAGTACGGGGGCATTCGCGTCGCCTTCGAGATCCAACTCTCGACCACTCCGCTCTCGGTGATAGCCGCCAGGCGAATCTTCTACCAGGCGGAAGGCGCGCTCTTGTTCTGGATATTCGCCGAATTCGAGCAGGATTATCGTCGTCTGACGGAAGACGACATATTCTTCAGCAACAACCTGAACGCCTTCGTCGTCAACCAGAAGACGGTCGAGGCTTCCATCGAAGCGAAGGAGTTCCTTGTCGAGTGCGTTTGGGTGCAGCCGATTGAGGGTGGCGGGCTTTCCGGACTCCACCGAAGGCTCCTGCCCTTCCACACTCTCACCTTGCAGCCGGAGACGCAGCGCGCGTTCTGGTTCGATTTCGACGGGGCGAGGCGCGCGCTGGAGCCACGCTCCGCCGGAGACGCGCTTCGTACCGACATCGAGAACTGGTGGCTGGCCGAAGGCCCGCTCGACAAGGAGGACGAAGCCTCCGAAAGATGGAAGGTTTTCCATAAGCGCCTGCAAGCCCTCGACGTCGAGGCGACCCCGTATATATGGGACTACTTCACGACGCTGAAAGTCCTTTACTGCGCGAAGCACGGTCGCGCAATCTGTGACCGGAGGGGAACGCTGATCGCAGTCGCCCACGGGATCATAAGCAGCCACAGGCGCGACCTGCAGTGGTTCATGCGCGCAATCAAGGCGTTTGACAAATCCGGCCTGCTCGACCAGCAGGATGCCAACCGAAAGTTCGCGAGCAAGCTTAGCGCTGCCCGGAAGGACTACGTGAACGATCCCTTGCCGTTCGTCCCGCACGAAAAATGCGGTGCGTTGGTGAAGTTCCTTTTCCCGGAACTGGGGAGCCTATCGTAGGCCCACCAGATCCACGCGCAATGCAACATCAAGAGCTTGAACGCGACGCGCGCTACCCTGTAATCTGTCCGCAGTGCCGCGCGAAAACGAAAGCCGTGCCCACGTTAACCAAACCATGCCATGAAAACAATTGAAAAGATCCGGCTGTCCAACTTCAAGAAATTCGAGCGGTTCGAAGTGGACTTCGACAAGGAAATGAATATCCTGATCGGCGACAACGAAGCCGGAAAGAGCTCGATACTGACGGCCATCGACTTGGCTTTGGGCGGAAGCCGAAGCAAAGTGGACTCGGCAGGAATCGAGAGCCTCCTCAACATCAACAGTATCGCCAAATTCTTTTCGGGAGGCGCAAGATCCATCGGCAGGCTGCCCACAATGTTCGTGGAAATATACCTCAGCGACCAAGGCAACCACGATCTCAACGGGAAGAACAACTCGGCAGGCAAGGAATGCGACGGCCTGCGAATGGTCTGCGCACCCATGGACGAATTCGGAAAGGAGATTGTCGACATCCTCGCGCAGCCCGGCGAAAACTTCCCATTCGAGTACTACGCAGTCAGGTTCGCAACCTTCGCTGACCAGCCTTATTCCGGCTACTCGAAACACGTCAGGCACCTGATGATCGACAGTTCCCAGATCAACCACGAATACGCCACAAGGGAGTACACCAACTCCATGTACAGCGCCCATGCCAGCGCGCCCCAGAAATACAAGTTCCAGAATGAGTACCGGAAGCACAAGACGCAATTCAGGACCGACGTCCTGGCGGAACTCAACGACACCCTCAGCGACTACAAGTTCACCGTGCGCAACAATGCGAAGTCTAACCTCGAGACGGACCTGGTCATCACAGAGGGCGACATACCCATCGAGCACAAGGGCAAGGGGAAGCAGTGCCTTATCAAGACCGAATTCGCCCTCAAGAAGAACGCGGGAACCCACGCGCTTGACGCGATCCTCCTTGAGGAACCCGAGAACCACTTGAGCCACCTGAACACCAAGAAGCTCATACAGAGCATCCGTGAATCGAAGACGAAGCAGGTCTTCGTGGCGACCCACAGCAGCCTTATCTGCACGCGCCTGGACCTGCGGAAAGTGGTCATGCTGAACAGCAGTTCCGGAGTCCCCCTCGTGCTGAACGGCCTGTCGGCGGGCACGGCCGACTTCTTCATGAAGGCGCCCGACAACAACGTCCTCGAATTCATCCTGTCGAAGAAGGTCATCCTCGTCGAAGGCGACGCGGAATTCATCCTCATGGAAGCCTTCTACAGGAAGGCCGCAGCCGGGCGCACTCCCGAACAGGACGACGTGCATGTGATATCGGTAGGAGGCACGAGCTTCAAGCGTTATCTTGAGCTGGCCAAGGCGTTGGAGATCAGGACGGCGGTCATCCGCGACAACGACGGCGACCACCAGAAGAACTGCGTCGACAGCTATTCGGATTTCGCTGGCCTCGCCCACGTCAAGGTGTTCGCCGACCCCGCGAACGCGCGCAGTACCTTCGAGATCTGCATGTACGCAGACAACTCGGTCGCGTGCGACGAGCTCTTTGGCCCCGGCCGGAAGACCCTCCCGGTGCAGGACTACATGCTGAAAAACAAGGCCGACGCGGCCTTCGAACTCCTCGAAAAAAAGGAAGCAGCCCTCGCTACCCCGCCCTACATTCAAGAGGCCATCGCATGGGTAAAAGCGTAGTATTCGCCGTCGCGGGGTCCGGAAAGACGCGGCTGCTCATCGAGAGCCTGTCTCTGGACCGCAATCACCTGATCCTGACCTTCACTGACAACAACCTAGCCAACCTGCGTTCCAGGGTGATGCAGAAATTCGGCTACGTCCCGCACAACATAAGGCTCGCGACGTATTTTTCGTTCCTGAACTCGTTCTGCTACCGACCGCTCTTCGCCATGGCGATGAAGACAAGGGGATTCAACTGGGACGCTCCTCCTGCGCGGACGCTGAAGTTCTCCCGGGACTCCGACAATTACTACGTCGATGGCGCGCGGCGCATGTACTACGGCAGGCTGGCCCTGTTTCTGGAGAAGCGGAACGCCATTCCCGACATCGTGGCCCGCGTGGACAAGTACTTCGACTCGCTCATGGTTGACGAAGTGCAGGACTTCGCCGGGCACGACTTCAACTTCCTTTCCGCAGTCGCCTCCGCGTCGGGCGTGGACGTGCTTCTGGTCGGGGACTTCTACCAGCACACCTTCGACACCAGCAGAGACGGGGCGACAAACAAATCGCTCCACGATGACTACGCGAGGTACCGTGACCGCTTCCGAGAGCTAGGGATTGCCATTGACGACAAATCGCTGGTCAAGAGCCACCGCTGTGCGCCCGCAGTATGCGGTTTCGTAAAGGCCCAGCTCGGCATCGAGATGGAAGCGCACGGCGATCATGAAGCGCTCGTAGAGATGGTGTGCGAACAGGCGCGAGCCGACGAGCTCTTCGCCGACGGCGCGACCGTGAAGCTCTTCTACAGCGAGAGCAGCAAGTACGAATGCCATTCGCTCAACTGGGGCGGATCGAAAGGGCTGGACCATTTCAAAGACGTGTGCGTCGTCCTGCCTGACAACGTCTCGAAGGCATACAAAAAAGGTAATTTGACCACGCTCCCGGCAAGCACCAGAAACAAGCTCTACGCCGCCTGCACCCGTGCCAACCGGCACCTTTACCTCGTTCCAGGGGCGCTTCTCAAGCAGTACAAGACGCCAATACCTAACAGGAGTTCAGAATGGGCGCAGACGTAACCCAGTCCGAAAGACTCGTCGCGTGGCTGTGTAAACATGCCTTCCTCAGACTCTGGAGCCATCCAAACCAGTTCGAAAAGAAAGACAAGGAGCTTTGCGATTCCCTGATAGGGTACGGTGACCAATTCATAATCATCTCGGTCAAGGAAATCGACTACAAGGAAAGAGGCGACGCCACCGGCTGGAATCGGTGGACTATGGCCCCGACCGGAGCCACGCTTGACTTGAACGCCGCCTTTCCAGGCTTGAGTATCTTGCGGCGCGGTTCGGTCGGCGGGCATAGCATTCGCCGGCAGGCTGCGGCGTCTCTACGCTCTCGGCGACAGGAGATCACGAAACCATTTCCACGAGCACGGGCTGTCCTGTCCAGTCGTACCTCATGCACACAGGCCTTTAGTAAATATCCTCGGGAACATCGGCATCACTGCCTCGATCTGGCGCTAAGTGATGGCTGCCGCACGCAATATCAGTTTTAAATCGCTGTTTGTTAACACCGATGATTCCGTCGTAGCTCGACATCGATGTCTGGATATGGGGAATATCGGCTTAAACTTGCGTTAGCGCGAATTGCCCATAAGCTTGCCCGATGTAACTATCGCAGTCTGAAGAATCCTTTCCAGAACGAGAGCCAGTCCCACATGTTCAACATACTCATCGACACCAGCGTATGGTTAGACCTCGCTGCGGACCCGAAACAAACATCCTTACTCGACGCTCTTGTCGACCTTGTGGCCAACGGACGCATAACCCTCATAGTGCCCAGGATAGTCGTCACTGAATTTCAGAAGAACCGCAATCGCGTTGCAAAATCGAGCGCGAAGAGCCTTGCGTCACACTTTGACCAGGTCAAGGATGCAATTCGTCGGGCTGAGAACGACAACAAGCAAAAAGATAAGATCCTCGGCTATCTGTCCGACATGAACCACCGCATTCCGGTGCTCGGCGGCGCAGCGGAAGGTACCCTTACAAGAATAGAGCAAATACTTAGCAATGCTGCAATCATCGAAACTGGAAACGAGACAAAAATTATGGCCGCCGACCGCGCTCTGAATCGGAAGGCACCTTTTCACCACGAGGGCAAGAACTCCATGGCGGATGCCATACTAATAGAGACCTATTTTGAATGCGTGCGCACAATGGGCGGACTAGGGTCTGTCTGACTGAACTTAATTGAGGTTGGATGGTCATAGAGCGATGAGCCGAACTGACCTTACCGAAAAGCAGTGGTGCAAACTTGAGCCCCATCTGCCCTCCAACCCCCATCACGGTCACGTGTATGTCGAGCATCGGCACGTGA
>NZ_JAFCTQ010000038.1:0-46916 GCF_049896105.1 Janthinobacterium sp. PSPC3-1
TCCCGTTCAAATTGAAACGGCAAGCATGCGGAAATCGGGATTACGCCACAAGGCTGTGGTTTATGGAGCGCTTACGGTTGGTCGCAGCTATTTCGATATCCTTATGGGTCAGTCCCAGCTATTTGGCGAAAAATCGTCGCAGGTATTAGTACAATAAGGCGGGCGTAGCCCAGCACCGCAGCACCTCGAGTCGCGTCTATTTCAGAAAGCCACACCTGGAACGCGTTCTACGACATGCCTTTGCCGGATTAACTTGCCAAGCGGCTGGAGACAATCGGCAACAGGCCAGGGCATCAATCTGTATCTCCGCCTTTTAACACACTACCGTTAGTTCAAAAAACCACAGCTGAACTGTCACCACAAAGCGAGCGGCCGCTGCGTGTTTCTAATGGACATATCGAGTTCACCGGTGCTTCAATGAAATCGTGCACGTATTTGCGATAGTTGCTCGTCCATACCTGCTTGACCAAATAACGGAAGAAACATGGGGGGCATTCCACGCTCCCGAAGGACATCTCCAACGAGCAATTCTGCTATCGCACCGACGACACCATGACCAATGTTCCAAATATAACGGCCACCGTACTGTGCATTTTTTACCTGTCCGTTGTTCTCTACAGCTGCCGCGTAGCGCTGCCCATCAGCTACTATCCGCACGCAAAACTGGTCCCAGTCATTACCAAGCACCTGTTTTGTGATCAGACAGATCAAGGGAAAAAAAAGGGCACAGCGAATATCGGATACGGCATAACCGACATGCAACCAGTTTTCAAGGTGCATCATACGAGTCGTATTGCCAAACTGATTCAGTGATGACCCAAATTGCGGATGGCGGCTCGCGTAGTCAGCAATGGTTTCAAAAAAGCCATTGCTGGATAGTGGATCAGCTGGATAATCAATAATACGCATTTTGTTTTCCCTTGTGACATTTGATAAGGTAAAAGCTGTTTGACGGCACCATATTTTAAATATGACATCATTTTTATGGCATCGAAAGTCTATGACGCTATTTTCAAGGCGCAAGCGTCATAAGCACAATGGCCTAAAATATTAGGTAATTCGCCAGCTCATGCATTATCATGGAAGGTTTCAACAAATTTAATTTTAATTGCCGTAGGAAATATTTTATTCGCCACTGCGCTATTCCTATCCAGTTACCTGGATTAGCAGTTTTTAATAATGAATATGAGAAATATTTTGGAGGAATAAAGAAATATTATCGAGGCGACACATATTCAGTGCGAACGGCCTTGACGACCTGACACTATTTTGGATAGGCTAATACAATTCTTGCGATGTCCGTACGCTTCTCGCTGATCGGCGTCTGTGAGCCAGGCAGACAGTCGGTTATGCATGAGCCGGGAAAACCAGGGTGGGAAGAGCGCGACGACGAACATGACCGGGTAAGATCCGGGCAGGGACAGCCGATCTCCGCGCCACGCCAGCTGGTAATAGCGTCGGCGCGGGTCTAGGTGGTGAATGCCATGATAGGCGTGGTTCAGCGTCACGCAGGCCTGCATCCAACAGCCGTCTTCCCACGCGAAGCCAAAATCGGCCTGCTGTGGTGTGCACCTCTGCGTAAGCCCCCAGTGCTGCAGATAGGTAATAGCCTGGATAGTGAATGCGGTGCCAACTACCTGAAACAGGTAAACGGCAAGTCCGTAGCCTCCCGCAAAAACATAAAATGCCATGGCAATGCTGATCGGTATTGGCAATTTGCACAACAGCCGATTCGCATGCCACGGCAATCCCGCGCGCCGAAGCCGACCAGTTTCCACCTCCCAGGCCGTGCGCAGTGAATTCCGGTAACGCCCGACAGCATAGCGATAGATGGAAACGCCTGGGGTGGCCGCATCGCCGCCGCGATGATGGCCAGTGCGCACATGGTGGCTCAAATGTTCCTCGGTAAAGTGGATGTAGCCAATCGACGCATCAAGCAAGCCACCCAACTTCCGGTCAAATGCTCTCGACGCATGTATGAGCTCGTGCGCTATGGCAGTATTGAGCGAACATACAATCCATAGCGACAGAGCAAAGCCGAGGTAGGTAATGCACGTCATCGATTGGGTCGCCAGCGTCCAGATTACCCAAGGCAACACAAGCGCCCAGATCAGGCAATACAGACGCGGCACACCGTCAAGATAATAGGCAAGCCAGCGAGAGCGCACTTGAACCGGTGGGGAGGAATCGTTACCAATCAGGTAGCGCAGCAATGGCAACGCCACAAAAAAGAACAGCACCGACAGCCAAGAAAACTGCAGCCAGGTGCCGAGTACCAGCAGACCCTGCGGAAGCAAGCAGAGCAGATAGCCCGCATTTTTCAATGCCGCACTATGCGTCGCCACAGTCGAGTCCTCCCTTTCGCAGACACATCGTCGCGCTATCCATTCGACAATGCTTGGCATGAGAGCCGTGAGTCCTACCCAAGTAACCCGAGCGCGTCTGCCTTCAAGACTGCCAGTTTCATTTTCTCAACGTCGAGCTTTTCCTTGATTTCGTTCAAACGCTTATATGCCGCTGCCAGCTTGATATCAAAGATCGCCGCAATTTCCGTGGCCACTTTTCCATCCTTTGACAGCTGCAAAGTTTCGATCTCCTCGTCGACCAGGCTATATTGGCGCATTGCTTGCTGTCTAAGCCGAAGGTTCCACCACAACAATAGTTCGCCACCCAAGGCACCGAACTGGATGCGCTTGGACATTAGCAGAGGCTCGCCGACGTCGGCTGGCAGTTCCGATCCGATATATAGCAAACCCATCCGCTTACTCGCCTCAGTGCTGGTGTGGGTTGGTACGACCAGGCCGCTACGAAAACCATGCTGGGCGCTCAGCCGAATCAGCTCCGCTTGTCCCGGTGTCTGCACTTTGACTTTCGATCCCACCAGCGGGGCGCTGTTAGTACGTGCATACTCCAAAAACGGGTCGGTCAGCATCCACATGCGTTTGCTATATAGAGCGCAAAGTTCAGGGCTGCAACCAATCGAATAGCGCATGCTGCCATTGCACCGCGTATCCACTGACGGCAATAGCAAGCAGTACACAAAAGACTCTGCACCGAGCATCTTGACAACCTGCATCACCAATTCGTTTGCGCCGGCTTCGGTTGTGCACTCGGCCAGCTGACAGATAACATCGAGCACTTCCGCCGAGCTGTGTGAGATTGTCATTTACGTCTTTCAATACAACAGTATCAGGTAACTACAGCTGCTCCTTCCATCCCTACGCATCCCCGAAATAGACCTCATCGTCGTCGGCCGCATTGCTGTTTTCGATCAATGACGTATTGCAGCTAGCGCACCGTAGAGAGGCGAATTCAGTCGATGTGGGCTTCTCCCGCCATCTGAATGAGGTTTCGAGTAGGCATCTCTGACACTCTGTTACGAATAAGACAAAGTTCCGACCGCAATTTTCGCAGATGACATCATGTTGGACGTCGTTGTCGAGCAATTCCAAATCATCGTTATATTGGTGGCCACAATGAGGGCACGAGAAGAACATGCCCGGAGTGACCGCAGGAACGACTTGGTGAACATTCATTGCCTAGTCTCCAGTGCTGGCTCCAAGTAGAGACCATGGCAGCACTAGAAATGGGCATGCCACAATCACGCCTCAAGAAAAAATCGTAAATTTCGGCAAAGAACTATCGAAGCTGAGAATATTCAAGGTTACGTCAATGTGAGGAATCTCATTTGATATTCATCTATATTGTGCGTAATTCACGGGCTGCATTGATATCAAGATGCATGTTGCGTTTTATTCCACATGTATACCAACGAAAGAAATCTAATTAGATATTTCTTACAAATTAGAAAGCTAAAATGCCTGTATATTTTATTGAAAAAGAGGAAATTTTTTTCTCACCTATTAATAGGGGCCAAGCGAGATATCGTCTCTCCGCAAAAATAACCTTCAAACTGGTAATCCACTCACCCTCCAGCTCCTTGGATGAACTAATTCACAGGTTGTTTTTCAAAATGAACTAATGCTTCATAATTACCTCTGTGCGTCCAGGGTGCGCGTCGAATTTATCGGTATCGTGCCGGCTGATATGTACCGATCCTCAAGGCAGAAGGAGTAGACGGATTTGTTGCAATGCCTTTCAGATCGTCGGCTATGATCAGGATGTTATTCCCGAGTTTCTTGGCGCATGGGGGGGGGTGGGGCGATCTTGTGCTCGAGGACTGCTGTCCGTTTTGCGGATGAATGTGTGGTGTGCATTCCCAAGAACAATCACGGATGTATTACTGTTCAAGATTAAACTGGGATGATTTACTGATTATTCGGAAAGTGACTCGGAATCAGGAGATTAGGGAAAAAACTTTGACAGTGCTTGAAAGAGAAGACGTGGACCACCCCTATTTATTTTCGCTATACGTTCCTCAAAGACATTTCCCTCCAAAAGAAAATTTCTTTGAGGAACTTGATACGCCCGATTTAGTTGAGCAAGATATGTCAATGCCAGACATCTGCACATTTACAATTGAGATAGCTTCCCTGTGCATCAGCGCCGATCTTCGCAGCACCGGAATTGGTTTGGCTATTCGACAAATCAGCGTATGATCGCTCACCGCATAGGGTGACCGCACAGGGAACCAATTGCGGCTTTGCAAGGACGCGTTCGGCATTGCCAATTAATGCACGGTCAAGAACCACAACGCCTCTTGTTTAGCCAAGTCGGTCGGGCTTGGTCGACAACAACAGCGAACCCAGCCACGATCAGGTCGACGTCAGATAGTTTATATCGCTACTGCGGCAAGTGACTTGCCGGACTCCGTCCACTCCTTGACCCATTTTGGTTGACGACCACGCCCAGTCCATTGCAGGGTAGCATCATCGGGATGACGATATTTGACGGCGACTGGTTGAGATTTGCTTTTGATCTTATTACCTTCCACAATCAGCTCCTTTACTGGCACGCCCAACTCCTGGGCAATTTTTAATACTTTTGCCCGAGCATCGTCCAGGTCATGTTGCTGCCGGACTTTCAGCTGCTTTTCCAGGTCACGTTGTAATTCACGCAACTGTGCAATTGTCAAATTTTCCAGATTCATAGATCAGCCTTTATGGTGTTCAAAAAATATAGAAACTACCACAGATTGTGCGCCTCGGACACGTAAATTAACCCAATAAAAAAACAGGTAATGCCGCGCGATCATTTCACGACGGCGTCGGCGAGATTGGCCGCTCCATCGCACGTCGCGATCAATGGTATGTCCGCTTGGCAGAGGAATCGCATACCAGCCAACGAATGGCAGAGAGATGCAACATGCCTGGAATGGCCGATCCTCGCCCAACTCAAATCGCAAACACTTTTCGGCCACCCGCCGAGCAGGTGCAAACTCAGCGAGATCAGTGCTTGTCTACTTCAGCGGTGGCCCAAAGAATTCCAGCGAGGCGGCATCTAACGGCGAGCTGGTTGCGATAGTAGTCCCTGCGTCAATTGATGGCCGGCGAGGTTCTCCGTCCGCCGTGTTCGCTGGCTGCATGGCGGCCAGCCCGGCGTACGCCAAAATTCTTAACCGGTTGATGCGTCGTGGACCTTTGGGAAAACGTTGCAGTTCGTCAAACAGCGGCGGGATATCCTCACGCATCAGCACGAAACTCATCCTGATTTCTGTTTTCATTGCCTGGCTCCCGACAACAACTGCACGGATGGGCTACTGGCTTCGTCCGCGCAGGTTCTCGCGGCAGGGGCATTCAAAAAGGCGGTGCCCGCCTCCTGAAAACCTGTCACATTGGCGTATATCGGATTTTTCAATTCCACTATTTTATGACGGGCAAAGGCAGCCCGTAGCGCTTTCCTGTAGAAAAAGGCCGCGCCGCCCACCAGGATAATATTGTTGATGTCGGCCGCATCGCCGACATAGCGCAACATTTCCGCCACCGCCTGTTCCGGTATTTTGGTTGCCATCAACAGATGGGGAGCCATGTCATACTCTGCCTGAAAGATAACTGGCTTCTTGCCATCGCGTAGTGCACGGTCAATGACATCATAGTCACGGTACTGCGACGATGTCGTGCGGCTGATACCATCAGCGATGACCTGTAATACGTCGAACATGCCGCGATCGACGGAATGGCTGCGCTTCTCGAGCTGCTGCATGCCATAGGTGACGATCCAATCGAATGACCGCCGTCCCGCGTCCATGATCAGGCTGCGCTCCTTCCGCACCTCTGCTAGCCGATTGTGCGTCAGTCCGTAGTGCATGAGGGCGCCGGTCGGTTGCGCAACGGCTTTGACATTGTCGATCGTCACGGTCCTGCCCTTGCCCAATGAATGCGTTCCTTTGATCTTTTGTTCCACTGCGGTGACCAGCCGACGCAACTTGAAGGTGGCCACTGGCAAACCAATCACGAGCAAATCAATATGCGCCAGTTGCATGTGATGGACTGCACCCAGTACCAACGCCATGTACTCGGGCGTATTGCAATAACGATCATTCTGCAGCATGTTGGCCGTGAACACATCCGCTGCCAGGTGCACGTCCGGGCCGACTTCGTAATATAGGCCGTCGACCGGGATCGCAATGGTTCTGCGCCGGGTTCCCCACGCATCCTGTTCCCGGGGTAACTCCGATGGCTGCGCCTGGGAGAGAAACATTTCACAGAGCAACGTACCATCGGTCTTGATGCCGGCGATATATTTCGTGTTGCCGCGGCCAACGTCCACTGCACGTACAACGGCGCCCATATTTTCTCTCCCGCTAATTATCCCATCTTCAGCATAGTGCCAACTGGGCCTGGTGCTGTGACGAAAAGCTGGCCTTTTCTCGCATCTTTCTTGGACAGCGACGGGTGCATCGCGTTTGCAGCACCATTCGACTCGCTGCAAACCCAGCACCTGGTCATTGAACCGACTTGCCGTCGCTGCCGACGCGCGTTCGAATCGTTACCCATTGGTTTTCCATCGGCGGCCCGGCCCGTTCGAGGCATCTCCTATCAATACCATTTACAATCAGAGGTATCACCCTTTTTATCTTTGTCGAGTGGCCGAGCCGCAGCAATTATCTCGACAAATTAAATTGCCCTTCAATTACAATTTTCTGGCCTCGCAAAACGTCCTTGACTTCAGTTTTGAATCTGCCTATTCTGGCTTGGCTGTCTGGACCTGCTTCCATGACCATCGCGGTCTCAATGCAGCGCCCGTGCGCGCCAGCACCGCCGCAGACGTTACCTGCCATTGGCGACTGGCTGACCAGTCCTGCATCATCGGCACCGTGTTGCCACGGCCAACCGATCCCCCTATCCGATCCGCGAGATCGATGAAACTTACCAGTCACTTCTGCCCCGCCGTGAGCGGACAGAGACGTCATCGCCGGCTGGAGCGCGATGCACGTTGACAGCCACCAGACAAGATCTGGGGCGTGCCGACATGAGCGGCATCACAGCAATTCCCTGTTAACGTTTTCCGTCGTGCGACCATCCAACAATGACGACAAGTAACCGTTGCCCGTGAGGCTTCGGCCCTGTCGGTGAGCACGTAGCGCCTGAGGGTCCGGTGGTAGGACCTGGGATATCGGCGTGGAAAGCAGACACCATTGACATCCAAACAGTTTGGCCTGGCCGTCAACCAGGTTGCCTTTGCGACGCACCAGCGTGGCACTGTCCGTCCTTGAGGCGGGGGTAGTTGGGCAGGCGAAATCCACCCAGCTTCGGCATGCGCATTTTTACGACACCATTCGCTCGCGCGATCAACCCTATCCAACACCGCACTGCGCCTGGGGCCTGCGCATTGCCTGCATCACCCGCCCGCATGACCAGCGCCGGTTGGCCGCGCCGCACCATGCTTCCACTCAGGCCAAGGTCCCGGCGCGCGCCTGGCAGCAGCGCGTCGACAGGCAACGTCGTACGCGCGCACCCAGGTGGCTGGCCGCTGGCGAAGCGTCGTGCCGCGCGCCGGCATGCACAGCGTGATGTGGCGCTCCGCCCTCGTGCGGCAAAGGAGATCGAGGATGTCGAACAACAATCACTGGAAAGCCCAACTGGACGCCATTTTGCTGGAGCACAATGGCCTGCATGCCGTGCGCAACAAGGTCGTGTCGCATAGCACCATGGCGGCGCGCAAGCTCGGCCTTGAACGTGCCTTCATGACGTTACGCACCCTGGGCTACAAGCCGACGCCCCACAACCTCAGTGCCAGGCATGTTCGCGCGCTGATGGACTACTGGACCGCGCACCCGGTCAACACCATGCCGTCACCGCCCGCGAACGACGGGCGGCGCCCATACAGCGCCGCCTATATCCAGCAGCAACTGAGCTTCCTGCGGGTGTTTTCGCGCTGGATCGGCAAACCGGGATTGGTTTTGCCGCCATACCACTATGTCGACGACCTGCAACTGGTCACGCGCCACTACACGGCGCAGCGCGACAAGAGCTGGAGCGGCCAGGGCCTCGATATCGAGCAGGTCCTGGCAAAGGTCAGCGCCATCGATGAACGGGTAGGCGCGCAGTTGCGCATGCTGCTGGCTTTCGGGCTGCGCCGCAAGGAAGCTGTGATGTTCTGCCCGCACGCCGCCGAAGTGCCCGCCTACGCACTGCCGGTCCACAATCCCCAGTCGGGCAGCGCGCGTTACATCAGCTTTTTGCGCATCAAGCGCGGCACCAAAGGCGGTCGCTTGCGGTTCACGGCCGTGCGCAACGACGAACAACGGGCCGCGCTCGCTGCCGCGTATCGCCTGGCGCGCTTTCAGCATTCCCACCTCGGCCATCCTGATTTGAGCCTGAAGCAGGCACTCGATCTGTTCTCCAACGTGGTGCGCAAAGCGGGCCTGTCCAGGGCGCAACTGGGCGCCACGCCGCACGGACTACGCCACGAATTCGCGGGTGACCTGTTTTTCGACATCGCCGCGTGCCAGGCGCCCGTACGGGCCGGCTTCCCTTGCCTGGACCCGGCGACCATGCGCGCGCTGTATCTCGAAGTGGCGCAGCAACTGGGCCATAACCGGCCGCAAATCAGCAACGCGTACCTGGGCTCACCCGTTGCACGAACCCCAGCGCCGGGAGCGGATTGCCACCAGATCGCATAACCCACACCCGCCCCAGTCGCTCTGAAAAGTGACTGTCACGCCCGGATTCGAAGGGAACCCCATGGATCTCTTTTCACACGCCTGCCGCTGCGCTTCCCGCTGGGTCAACCGGTGGCGCTTGCGGCGCCGTCCGCGCCATCGCCACAATGTGTGCCAGTCGTACCAGGTGTTGTCGCAGCTGCGCTCCTGGGAAGGAGCACACCTCGAAGCACGCTGCTTTGCGTTCCTGCGCAAGGTTGATCCGCTGCTGTTCGAGGAAATCGTCCTGACCGCGTTGGAAGACTGTGGCATGTTCATCTGGCGCAACCTGCGCTACACCGGTGATGGCGGCCTGGATGGCAAGGCCTGGCATCCGCACCACGGCTGGTGCGCAGTCCAGGTCAAACGCTATTGCCAGTACGTCTGCGCGGACCACGTGCGCGAGTTCGCCGAGCTGGTGGCGCGCCGCCATTATCCAGTTGGCCTGTTTGTCCATTCCGGACGCAGTGGCGGCGCCCTGTACAGCCATTTGGGCAACAGCCGCCTGACCCTCATTAGCGGCAACCGGCTATTGCAATTGCTGCTGCATCGCCGTCTGGGAAAGCTCTGGAAGTCAGTCGACAGCGGCAGGGCAGACAACCGGTGAGAGTTGAAGACGACGGACCGTCGCCTCTGATTTACTGCGGCATGGCCGCGCGAAAGCCGATGTCCAGATCGGCATGATCCACGTCTTCGCTGCGCAGATGGAACACACCGGCCGTCTCTCCAGAACACCAGTGGCCGCCGCGTATCAGTGCCTCGCCGCGATAGTCGTCGTCCGCGCCCGGCGCCGGACCAGCATCCTGCGTGACCGCCGATTCGTCACCACGATGAATCGAAGGCGATTCAGCGGCAAACGCGGCCGCCACGACCCCATTGGCGTCACCCTGTACATCGTCAAAGATCCATGAATACGCGTTGCCGGCCATATCGAAAATCATCTGGCCGTTCGACAGCAAATGCCAGCGCCGCTCGGCAGGGCAGGTCGAGCGACGGTTGCCGGGCCGGGGCCCTTCGCCCAAGCCCCGGTGCAGGCCGCGATACAGATGGCCGTGGCCAATTTTTCCGCCCGTCCAGTTTACGGGTTGTCGCAGGATATTGCAGGCGATTGCCAGCGCCTGGCGCTCCGTCAGCAGTGCCAGACCGCAGGCGGCACACGCCCGTTGTGCCGCCCGATAGCAGATGGCGGTCCAGGGCGCGCTCCACGGATCGATCTGGATGGTGCCAAACACCCCCATGCCACACAGATACTGGCCGACACGAAACGATGGCACCAGCTCGCCACCCACCACCGTGGCCGGCACCGTCACCAGGTGCTGGCGTTCGAGGATGCGCGCGATCACCGCCTCGCGCAGCGCATGTGCGCGATCCGGCGCCTCGTCCGCACAGGAGATCGCGTAGGCCGCTAACGCCGCCAGTGCATGCCGGTCGGTCCGTGCAGCGACCAGCAACCGCGCCATCAAATCGTGATGCATCGAGCCAGCGGGCAGCGCCATCAGCGCGTCAGCTACGGCGCCTGCGCCGCTGCCATGGGGTGCAATACGCTGGTCGATATGGGGAATAAGATGGTTCGACATACATGCCTCCATTGGAAAACAGTGGGTACGTGAACCAGTGTACGAGGAAGAACTCGTGTCTCAAGATGGGGCAATCATCCTCGTTCCCATCGCATGCCCCCCATCTGACAAGACGCTCACTGCAGCAGCATGCTGGTGGAAGCGCAGACAGATGCATCGGTAACGCGTGCTGGCCGGGCAGGCTTTGCCGGCCAGCACAATGCAGGATCGAAGGAAGGGAACACCAGCAAGCGGGGCACAACAGCTGGCGGGCGCGATCTACCACCATGCACGGTGGTAGATCGCGGCAGTCGCCGGGGGAACCCGGGAGACTAAAGCGTTTCTTTTGTCGTCATTGTCATGATCTTACTCCTGTCATGAAGGGTCTTTGCAACTGACATCGTAGTAAGCCGGTTGGGAAATGCCATCACGCTTAAGGAGCGGCCCATGCCAGGCAGGCGCCAGGATGGCGCACCACTACGCGTGCGAGCCTGGAACGCTTGCTGGATGATCGCGCCAGCAGATCTAGTACCGCATTACCCGTGTCAGGCGCCGGCGGCTTCCATCTCGACCGGGGCGGTGACGCGAAACCCGATCTCGTATTCGCCACGCTCGATGGCATGGGTGCGTAAATGGAATATCCCTGCTATGGCGCCGGAACCCGCATGGCCACCCCGGATCAACGCTTCGCCACGATAGTCGGTTCCCGGCAGCGGCCCATCACCGGCGCCGATATCGTGCGGCCACTCTTCCGAGCGCGCCGTGGTCGGCGAGTTCGGCAAGAATTTTCTCGCCACCACGCCGCGCGCATCACCCTGCACATCGTCGAAGATCCAGGAGTAGGCATTGCCCGCCATGTCGAAAATGACGTCGCCATTGGATAACACGTGCCAACGCCGCTCGATCTGGTGTCGCGGCAGATAAGTGGCCGCCTGTGGCCGACTCACGACGCCCTGGTGCAGTCCCTGGTACAGCCGTCCGACGCCGACCGCGCCACCGGTCCAGTTGACCGGCTGGCGCAAGATATCTTGCGCGATGGCCAGCGCCTGCCGCTCCGTCAGCAGCGCCAGGCCACATTCGTGGCTCACGCGCCGCGCCTCGGCGTAGGGAATCGACGTCCACGGCACGCTCTGTGAATCGATCTGAATCGTGTCGTACAGTCCGCGTCCACACAGGAACTGACCGACCCGAAACGCTGGTACCAGCGCGTCGCCAACCACCGTGGCCGGCACCGTCACCATCTGGTGGGTACGCAGCGCATGCCGGATCAGGATATCGCGCGCGGCGCCAAGCCGCGACGGCGCCTCGACCTCACTGGCGGTTGCCAAGGCCGCCATCGCGGCGAGCGCTTGGCGCAGCGTAGACGCTTCCAGCAGCAGCCGCTCGGGCTGGCCGGCCAGCGAACGCGTGGCCCGTCCATGCAACCCGGTGCGCGCGATCCGCGGCGGCGGCGCCAGTAAGCCATCAAGAAAAGAAATAGCATTGTCCGACATGTTCGCCTCCATGAGAGAATAGGTGTGGAGAACAGTCTAAAAGGCGCGCGAGTGTTCTCAAGTGGCGGTGACTGCGTCGGTGGATGCGTTGGAATCGCGACAGTGGGCGTGATAGTCGCTGTTGAAGATGGGGGCGGCGCACGCCCTCAGGCTGTTCGACAGCAGCATGGCCTGCAGGTTCGACAAGATCGCCTGCTGGTCGCAGCGCACCAGCCAGGCGCCACCGGCAACCCGCGCCAATATTGAGGGAGGGGATGGTCTGCCAGCAGGAATCACTGGCGCGCCATCCTGCTTGCCACGCGCGTCATCATCGAACACAATCTCACGCAGGCCGCTTCGTTTCCAGGCCGATTGGACGTCGCGGCATTGGCACGATGTCGTGGACGATGGACGCGTGACCGCGCCCCTTTACCGCACCCGATTGCCGCGCCCGAGTTCCTCCGGCGCGTTGAGGAACCAATGAAGACTTTGAACCTGGGGGCCTTGGCCCGTTACGTCACGCACACCGTCTCCCGCTTCGCACGTCACGACGGTGGCGATCCGCAGGTATGCGATCCAGTGCGCCTGAGCGATGCAGCGAACATGCCCGATCCTCTGTGCTACAGGAACAGTGATGCACTCGGCCTGCCCTCGTTTACACTGCAAGTGGCGTTCAACCACACGCAGTGCATGACCTCGCCCAATCCCAATCGCAACGCGACCGTCTTGGGCCACGACGGCGGTCGGGTAGGTTACGTCTCTTACGCGGTGTCGCCCCTGTTTGATCGGCTGTATCTATTTAAAATAGAAATTGATGAAGCGTTCAGGCGACAACGCTATGGGCTGGCCATCATCCGGTATCTGGTTTCCCATTATCAGCTGCCACTGACCACCATCCATGAACTCGGTAAGTCGCACATGTTCTGGGCGGCGGCCCGACATATGCTCGCACCGCTCGGGTGCGCCATTACCACCATCTCGTTCAGCGAGATGGATCAGGAGGGCGTGCGCTGGCGACATCTCCAGCCGGAGATTGATCGACTGGAGCAAATGATCAATCAACGCTTGCTCGCTGGCGAGGATTACGCCAGCGCGGTCGGGCGCGGACTCGCATAGCACGGCCGATCCATTGGACGATGCGCATCCGGACATCCAATGGCCGGCGCGCGCGGCGGGCGAACAGAACGGACCGCCGACGATCGAGACTCGCCTAAGGCATGGCACTCGCGCTCGCTATCCCAGCACCTGACCGTTCGCGTCGTATCGCACGTCGCGGTTGCCCACCTGGTTGCGGCGATCCGCCTGGACTGCATCAAGCACACTCTGCCATATTGGCAGACCGAGCGCCCGCAATTTGCCGACAAAATACCCCAGCGTTGCGGGCAATCCCAGACAATCGGCCAACGCCGGATCATCAAGATTACAATACAAAAAGCCGCCATCGGCGTCGTCGGCGCGCTCCACCAACAGGTAAAAGCCGCGCAGGGCCCGGTCATACCCCATCACGATCCGCACCGGACGGCCGGCAGACATCGCCGGATAGCTATGTTGTGACATGGTCGTGTTCTCCCCGCGCCGCACCAAGATAAACGAGTCGCACCAATGCCGTCGCTGCTTGCATCGCGAGGCCAGGGTGCCATCTTATGATGGTGCGCCATGGCGACGCGGGCGGGCGGTGTGCAATCCGTTGCAGGAAAGCGACCACCTCCGCCGGTACATGCGTGCGCCGAAATGACGGCAGGCTTTGCCAGATCCGCCTGCCGTACGGTTTGACGATCATGCGCGCATCAAAGATCATCAGCACGCCTTGGTTGCTTTCGTCGTGGAACAGGCGGCCGGCGCCTTGTTTGAGATTGATGATTGCTTCTGACAAGCAGTGCTCGATGAAACTGTTGTGCCCTTGGCGTTCCATTCGCTCCATGCGCGCCGCCAGCACCGGGTCGTCCGGTGGCGCGAACGGCAGTTTATCGATGATGACCAATGCCAGCGCGTCGCCGCCCATGTCCCCCCCTTCCCAGAAGCTCTGGCTGCCGATCAATACGCCATTGACGGTGGCTCGAAAACGCCGCAGCAGTTCGCTGCGCCCGCCGTCACCCTGGACGAACAGCGGAAATGGCAGTTTGCGCTGCTGGAACGTCGCGGCCAGGCGTTCAGCTAACCGGCGCTGCTCGATGCCTGGCGCGAGATCGTGAAGAGCAAGGCGGGGCACAGGACATGGCCGGTCGACGTGAGCCCGTCCAAGGTCGCGCGGCGGCCCCGGGATCATTGGCTGAACGATGTGTGCCCGGCCTGCACCGGCCGCGCCTACGAGTCGGTGCGCGGCCAGACCACGGTGATGTCGGACATCGCCTGCCGTGCATGCGCCGGCAGCGGCACGCGCGCCGTCCAGGCCCCGCACAAGACGCTGCACCTGATCGAGGACATGCTTGAAGCGCTCAATGCGACAAGCGCTACCGCGCGACGCAGGACAGTGGCCAACCTGAAGCCAAGACCATTGATGCTTTGCCGTGCCTTGAATTTGCCGCTCACCACGCGCTATCGTCGTGGGAGTGAAAAATAAGCCACCTCAAGGGTGAGGGTGGCTTTCCTGTTTCTACGCCTGTTTGTTGCGCCGGCGCGCCATGAAGCCCAGCAGGCCCAGGCCGGCGAGCATCATGCCGTAGGTTGTTGGCTCTGGAATTGGCGCCACACCGCCGAAGCCATCAACGTACGCATAGCCCGTGTGCCCGGTAAAATAGCAGTCCGCTGCCGCCACAGAAAGTGTGAAGTCATGGCCGGCCAAGTTGGCGTCGATCCTCAATTGCTCAGCCTGCCACAAGGGTGTGTAGAAGTAATTTCCTAAACTATCGAAGCGGGCATCAACCCCGCCGCCGCCATCGCCAGCGTTGTACAGGCGATTCACGAGTTGTATTCCCGTGGTGTCATCGCGCAGCGTGATGAACAGCGCTGCCGATTCGTTATCAGCATGGCCGCCGTTTTCCAATACGGCCTTCCAGGTAAAGAAAATGTCGGAATCGGTGTAATTCTTGACCGACTGACTTACCACCGATCCGTAGCCGCCCGTGCGCGTATCCTCGACGCGATAAGAATAATTCCCTGCATAGACCGTAGAGCCGAGATTGGCGCCGATGATCGGGTCAATCGTGCCAGCCGAGATGACACTTGACCGGGTGGAGGGCCCGGCGTAAAGGCTCCCACCCGGGAGGAATTGTTCTGCACTGAGCGATGCATTGAGCGTATTGCCCCGATAGCCAGCACCGGTAACCCAGCCATTCGCGTTGCCGCCTTCAAAGCCCCCATTGTCGAAACTGTCGGCGTGCACAGCACTTGTGGCAAGCGAGAGCGCCAGTGTGGCCCAGTAAAATTTTCGGTTCATGGTATTCCCTGTGAAATATATTTGATCGAGCGAATGCCCGGGCAAAACAGAGCAGGAAACATGCCGTTTTTATAAGCTGCTGAATTTTAATGAAAATCGCTCAAGGTCGCGGATTTTGAGCGCGCAAGTGTCAAAAAACGCGACATTTGTGTTTTCGCGGGCGTCTCTCAATGGTCGAGCGGACGTCTGCCAAGCTTCACATGCGGGTTCGATTCCCGCCGCCCGGTTCACATTGACGCGGCAGGTGTATCAGCAACGGCCGGCCCGCCACCGAAGCCGAGCAGGACAGACCAACGGCCAGCGCCATGACGGTTTGCACTACCAAAAGCGCCTGCCGTCGGTGACGTAATGTCGCCAAGATACCGAACACGGCTTGAACTTCCCGCGCTTCGGTTTACACTACAGAGGCTTTTTGTGGGAATCGCTCTCACATTGCTCTTGTTTCCGCCTATCGTGGGCGAAATGAGATCCTGCAGAAATGGCATTTTTTGCAGGCGTAGCGGTCGTTACCCGCCATCATACAGATCGGGGTTTCCCGATGACGTGCAGTGATATGTCCGGCAGCACTTCCGGCACACGTCACCGCGCGCTTTGCGTCTTGCCCACCAGCAAACGACAGCCACGGCATCGCGCCGTTGCCAGATCAGGCCCGACTTTCGAGTTCCGGGCCTTTCTTTGTTCGCGCTTCGGCTTCGCGCCAGGCGTATTTTTTCATGCGCAGTCGGGGACATCCATAACCCGACAGGGCGATGGCGTCTCCATTTTTCTTCGGAGGCATCATGTCTGCATCTCTGTGTATCTTCTCGGCGTCCCCGCTGTGTCATCTGTTGGGGGGCAATGGCGCAGCCAAAGTGCATGTGCGGCGTGTGTCACTGTGCCGGTTGTTGGCAGCGCCACCTGACACCAATGCGACTGACAGCGCGGTGCCAACGGTGTCCCTGTTGCCGCTCGCCACCCTGCAACTGAACCAGCACTTTCACGTCTGGCGGGTGCGGTAGTTGGCAGTGTGCGTGGTCGCTGTGCTGTACAGCCTGAAGCAACAATCGGTGTGCGGGAACGTTGTGGTTCCCGTCCCGGGAGCTGCCGTTCCCTTTTTTTATGGAAGGGGAACATCATGAGCAATCGTGCCAAACAGGCTCCGTCTGAACGCGAGCCAGAGATGCCGGAAAGCGATACCTGGTCCTTGCCACGCAATGATCCGGCAGCGTCCGGCCCACGCCAGTTCGCGCACCATCCAGCACGTCCTGCGCCGAGGAAAACCGCGTCGCGGGACCAATCGGAGCAGCGTGCCTGGGCCAGCTTTTATCGCCACATCGGCGATCCGCTGGTGGCGGCCGAAGTGATCCGCATTCTCGACGACATCGGGGAGATCAGAGCGGAGCGCCTTGGCCTGTATCTCCAGGCGAAGCGCTCGCTGCGTTTGCACAAGCAGCGTCAGCTGCAGGCTGCGCGCATTGCCGGCGCCCTGCGGTTGCTCGGGCGCGCGGTGTTTGTGTTACCGGTCACGGTACCGGCGAAGCTGGTGTGGCGCGCGCTGCAGTTCATGGGCAATGTCCTGCTCGCATGCATGCCAGAGCATGCTGCTGAGCCGGGAGAGCGGCGTTTGCGAGATTTGCGCAAACCGTCTACGTCAGTCGGCACCACCGATTTCGGCCCCGACTGACAGTCTTGCAGTGGCACATGGCGCGCGCCAGGATGATGATGGCCAGGTCGGCCAAGGCGGAAATGACAGAGTTCAGTCTGCCCCGCGCATGTCGGCAACCACGTCGTCGAGAAGCTGATGAAACTGCTTCGATTCGCGTGACTTGCCCCAGTAGTATTGTTTGCAGCGTTCGATGTAGACGTCGAGGTCAGCGAGGCTTTTCACCCCTTCCGGTTTGAACTCGGTCAGGTGTGTCAGGTGATCGATTTCCCTCGGCGTCAGTCGAATGGCGTTTCCCAGTCGCAGCATGATCAGATCCAGTGTGGAGACAGGAAGAGGAGGTGGGGGTGGAGCGCGTGTCTGCCAGGATACCGAAACACCGGCATGCGTTGTTCAGGATAGCCATGACGCCAGCACAATGCAAGCCAGCCCAGCCGTGACGCGCTGTCGCTCCACTGGGAACAGGGGGAAGCCGACGCGCTATCGGCAGTCGCTGGCAGCGCACTACCGGAACACGAAACAACAGGAGGAACGATGCATACCCAGCCCACCATGCATGGCAGCGACGCGCAGTTCGCGATGCGATGCCATGCAATCCCTGACGCTGGCGCGACGCGCGATATCGAGCGCCTCGAAGATCTGCCAGCCGGCGCACACATTTGCACGGCCGATCACAAAATGCTGGTCCGCACGACCAACGCGTGTATCTGCTTTTGTGACATCACCAGCGGTCAGTTGTATTCCGCGAAGGATGTGGTGTACCGTTTTGGCGGCGCTGCCGGTATGCAGGCGTGATGCGCGCTATACCGCCGACACACACGCCGCAGCGTTCCCATAGCGGAAAGCCGCGATCGGGTGGTATGGATCCCCCCTGCGGGTGCCGGCGTACGGGACGCAGAGCGATGCCACCGCAGGGCTCCGTGCACCATCGCGATACCATCGACAACTGGCTGCCGCGCCGGTTCACTGTGGCCGCCGCCAGCTGCCACCATGGATCGCGCGCGTCCAGCAGGTCACGCAATCCCTTTCTCTTGCCCCGACGACGCCTCCACGGCCAACGCGGAGCCTGACCGGTGACCAAACCGCTCCCATGTCGCCGAGTCCACAAAGATCGGCGCCGTGCGCTTGCTGCGGAGATTGCACACCACCCCGTGGTGTTCGATGGCGCCCTGCGAGAACAGCTCATACAGCAGCTGAGCGGCGAACCGGACCACGATATCATTGGTGAACAGGCCTTGCGTGGCGAGCGACATGCGCACCGAACACGATGGCTGGTTGTCATCCGCCGCCAGCGGATCGAGCAGTTCCGGGAACAACTCGGTCACGCACGGCAGGCGCGGCCCCCGGTCGGCGCCGGCGCGCAGGCGCAGTGCCGGTTCGCCGAGGATCGCCTGCGCCTCCGCTTCCCGGTTGCCCAGATCGAGCCAATACGCATAGCGTCCGCGCTCAAACAGATAGGCGTGGATCTCGCGGCGCGCACTGCGGGTGTCCACGCAGCTGATCAGAATATCCCCGCGCGCGGCCTGCTGGTTGCCGTAACGCTGCCAGTATTCGCCAATGCTGCAGGGATAAGCTGACCAGTCCAGGCCCCAGAACTGGTTCAGGCGATGAATCGTCACCACCGCCTTGTGCAGCCCGATATCGGCCTCGCTGAACAACTGACGTCCGACATTCGCCGCTGTCACCCGCGCACCGTCCATCGCAGCCAGCGTCAGGCCAAAGGGATGGCCGAGGCCCAGCATGGCGCGATCCAGCCGCGCCAGACAGGAGGCCATCTGCGCGCCGTTGCCACCCACCCCCGCGAGATGGACCCGCACCCGTTTGTGCAGCAGGGTCGGGTCAATTTGGTGTCGCTGTTGGTCCATGATGTTCTCCTTGCCATTGGCGTTTCAGGGCGCACCCACGTAAAGGCCACCGCAACTGCCGGCCAGCGGCTCCCACGGATTGGGCAGTGGCACATGCAGACCGCCGATGACCAGCCGAAAGCGCGCGCTGGGATGCGATTGGTCAAGGTTGCCGAACACGCCAGCGATTTTGACGCCATTATCGTCACGATCATCGTCGGAAGAAAAAAAGGCCGGTGCGGTGCCATGGGTGTGCAGATCGACCGCCAGCACTTCGTCGGCGGCCAGCGTGGGCAGACGGTAGTCGACCCGTTCGGCATTGGCAAACCGTGTCTCGAACAGCTGCAGACGCAAGGAGCGCGTGCCAGCGCAATACACCAGTCCACCTGCCAGCTCATTCGGCAAGCATTGGCGGCCCGCGCGGACAAAGGCATTGATTGGTCCCGCTGGCAGTGGGCCGAAGCGGAACTGCACCGCCTCTTCCAGGGTGCCGTATGGGACTGACAGCTGCGGGTGGGTGACGCCAACGCGCAGCAGGCATTTTAGCCAGCTCAGGCGGACCTGCAGAAACAGGCCATTGGCCGCCAGTACCATCCGCTGGCCGCTCGGCATGGCGGGCAGGGGACCGAAGCGCGGGGCGGCAATCAGCATACAGGCCGCTTGAAGTGCGGTATCACGGGGATCAAGCATGGTCATGCTCCTTTCTTGCAATCAGATCGTTCAGTCGCAGGGGCAGCCGTACCAGCGCCCCACTCGGAAAACGCGCGGGCGGATCATCGAGCAGCATCTGCCAGAACGCATTGGCGCCCCCGGGATGCCGCACCAGTGGCGCAACCGCATTGACATGGGTGAAGCGGGAATCAAAGAAGGCAGCGTTCCACTGTCCAATGTGCTCGAAGCCATTGTCCTGCGGCAGCACCACATTGCCATGGCAGATCTGGCCGCTGTCGTACACGTTGAAGTAGGGTGCCCGGTACAGCACCGTCTTGCCACTGGGCCGGCGGCGGCCCTTGACCGCCCAGACCTGCCAGCGGTGCTTGTCGCACAAAAATACCAGTCCCGGATGCGGCAGCACCGCCGCACGGTCTGCAAGCGGCCACTGGGTGCAGTGGAACGTGATATGGCGCTGCGCTGGCGGTACCCACCAGAGCAGGGTATGGCCGTCGGCATACAGGGCGTTGGCCGGTATCAGGCCGAGATGGCGCGCCGCGCGCGACAATGACTGCGACAGGCGCGCCAGCCCGGCACGCGTCGCTGCGCGGCCCGGCAGAATCACAGGCACCGCACCACTGGCGTCAATCTCGTGCACCGTGGCATACGATGGCGCCGGCGCGCCACCGTTACCGCGATAGATCAGAATCGCCTGCGCCAGCTTGGCCTGACCGCTGTGCTGCAGCACAAACGCAAAATGGTCCCGGTCCATCATGTCCTCCTTTCCGTATCTCAGTCCGCATGACCTATTCTCGCGCCGCCAGCGCGTCGAGCAAGCGGTCGATCAGCCGCATCACCTGCAGCTGGCGCGCCATGGCGCGTAGCCAGCGCCGCATGCCGGCCACGTCGCCAATCGGTAGCGTCAGTTCGCCGATGTCGCTGCGGGAGTCCGCATCGCCCTCCCAGGCAAACTGCGCCATCGCGTCCGACAGGCGCACCGCGATATCGCCTTCGCGCCAGCACAGCACCGCGCCAAAACCGAGATAGGTGCCTTCGCACGGCGGCTGGAAGGGGTTGTCGCGCGGCAGGCGAGACAGCCGCTGCGCCATGTCGGCGATGGTGCGAATCTCGCGCGCCGGATGGCTTGTTGCAAGCCTGGCCAGCGTACGTTGGCCGAGCCGCTTGCGGCCCCAGTCAGTGG
Source organism: Janthinobacterium sp. PSPC3-1 (assembly GCF_049896105.1). Lineage (NCBI taxonomy): Bacteria > Pseudomonadati > Pseudomonadota > Betaproteobacteria > Burkholderiales > Oxalobacteraceae > Janthinobacterium > Janthinobacterium sp. PSPC3-1. The sequence continues at coordinate 20,786 of NZ_JAFCTQ010000038.1, forward strand.
CCCATGCGGGGAAGGCCGCATCAATGTCCGCCTTGGTGACGATATCGGCGCGCACCGCCGCGACCTCCTGCGCGTCGCACTGGCCGGCATACTCTTCCAGCATCACGGTTTCATCCGCTTCACCATACCAGTACAGCTCGGACGCCTGTTCGAGCGCCACCACCGGGGTAAATAACGGATACACGCGCTGCTGATCCAACAGGTGGAGCAGGGTGGCACCCAGCCTCGGCACTGCCGCTTCCAGGCGATCGAGCGCCGCGCCCACCGTCCACTGCGCCACATACGGCTCCGACCAGCGGATACGGATGGCGGCCACGTCGACCTCGGCCGCATTGCCCTGCGTCGGCAAAGCCTCTGGCGCCAGTGATTCGATGGTGAAACACGGATGCAGGCACGACCACTGCGGCACGCTGCGCCGTAGCCAGCGCTCCAGGGCCACGTGCGCAATCTCGATCTCGTCGTCTGCGTGCGGCTGCCAGCTGGCCGGCAACGCCGCCGCGTCGATCACGCCGGCGTCCACCAGCAATGCGTTGATCGCACACCGTTCGGCCCGGCCGCTGTCCGGCAGCAAGCGCAGCGGCACCGCAGCATGCAGCTGCGGCAACGGCAAGACCCGCTTCATGGCACCGGCGCCAGCCATGGCGACGGCAGCAGCACACGCGCGTCACGCCGGTCATCGCCTTGGCACGGGCTGCAATGGTCGACGAACGCCAACAACACTGTGGCGCATGCAGCTGCTTGCGGCGTGGTCAGGCGGCAGGCACCGGCGCGCCGCGCGTCCGGCCCCGGCAGCGTATCCAGCGACTGCCGGAAACGGCGCAGATCGCCGCCCTTGGTGCCCACCGCTTTACGAAACGTGACATCGACCACGCCATCCGGCCCGGCTGCCGCGACGCAGATATCGGCCGTGATCAGTTCCGGATACAACAGACTGTGCAGATCGCGTACCTGCAGATCGCTCATGCCCGGTGGTGCCGGCAGCGCAATCCCGCTGTACCAGTAGTGGCGCTGCAGTTCTTTGACAATGATTGCCATGCTAGTCTCCTGAATCAAAACAGTTGCGGTTGGCGATTCTTGCACCACGACAGATCCGGCTCGGCCGTGTCGACGGTCGGCGGCGTGCTACGCGTTGCGGCAGGCACAGCGCCCACGACCGCTGGTGTTGCTGGTGCGGCCGTTGTCGTCGCGGTTGTCGATTTGGCGTGCCCTGTCACGGGCTTGCCCGCCCCGGTGGCGCTGTTCGCCGCTGGCTTGAGCGTATCGGCTTGCGCCGCCTGCAGCGCGGTGCGGGTGGTTTCGGCTTGCTGGCGCAGCGTCGTGCGCGTGCTGCGATAGTCGGTCAGCAGCGCCACGAAGTCGGCGGCAAATTCATCGGGCGATCCGGTGAGCGTCAGGTCCTTCGACAGCGCCGGCTGGTCCAGCGTGGCGCGCGGTCGGGGCAAGACACTGATGGTCAATGTGCCGCTCGCCTGATCCGATGTAATCAGCATGGACAGCGTCGCGTCCTTGCTCAGTTCAAACAGTTCTTGAAACAGGTGCATGGCGAACTCCTTATGTCGATCAGATGATCACACTAGGGTAGCCCCGACCAGCGCCATGTCGAGTGATCCGCTGGTCCCGGCCGCGCCGAGCGGCGCCGCACTACCAAAAGCACCCGGTCGTGCAACCTGTCGCGCGTCCAGTGCAGTGTGCCGCTTGAATTGGCCACGCAGCTTGGTCATAATGAACACGTTCTTGGTCTGCGGACCGCGCTCCTGCGGGAGTTCCTGATCGTCAGGCGTCGCAGTCGTTACCTGCCCTGTATGCGCGCCGCTCCCGGCACGCCGACCTGTTTGCCCCGTTCAAGGGCGAAGCTGTTTCCTCTTTCGTCCTGCTCACCACATTGACCGCGGCCAACCGTGCTGTCTGACCACGTGCTCGGCCAGCATGCACCGCTCCCAGGCTGCATATCTGCACCTCGGCTTGTGGCCATCTGACTAAACCCCATCGGGAAAACTGTTCCCGACCGGGTCGCGGCTTTCCCATTTCCTGCTCTTCTTTGGGAGAACCGTATGCAACCCCTTTCTTACCTGTCGCGCGAGCAATTGGCTGATGAACTGCTGGCCACGCCCGCACCGGAGATCACCGTACCCGGCACCGCGCCGCTCCACGCCGGCCATCTGGGCACGCTCACGACCGAGCAGCGTTGCCTGCAGCGCAAATTGGCGCTCGCGCGCGAAATTCTCCTGCGTGACCTGGCCGCACCGCTCCAACGCCGCAATCTGCTCCAGTCGCCTGTTGCCGTGCGGGAATGGCTCATGCTGCGCTATTGCCAAGCCGAGCAAGAAATCTTTACCGTGCTGTATCTGGACGTCAAACTGCGCCTGATCCGCGCCGAAGATCTGTTTGCCGGCACCCTGACCCATACCAGCGTGTATCCGCGCGAAGTGGTCAAGCAGGCGCTGTCGCATAACGCCGCCAGTGTAATCGTGGCGCACAACCATCCATCCGGCGACTGTGTACCAAGCCCAGCCGACCAGCTGCTGACCCGCGTCCTGGCACAGGCTCTGGCCCTGGTGGACATCTGCCTGCGCGACCATTTTGTGATCGGCTGCGATCAGATCTATTCCTTCGCCGAGCGCGGCTTGCTCTAAATGCCCCTGGTCGGCACCACACCGGCATCGACTAACGCCACCTGAGGCGGCCAACCGGCGGCCCCGGGCAGTATCGACCTATCCCGCTTTTCACTGATACTAGGAGATGATCATGCGCAGTTTACCTACCCGTATCCGTTTTTTCCTGGCCAAGTCCGGCCTGTTTTGCCATGTGCGAGCCGCCCGGCACGCCATGTTGATCGCCACCATGCATGCCGAAGCAGACGGCATGGTCGACGCTGTACGCGGCCGCCATACGCCGCCGTTCCTGTTGCGCGGCGAACCCGCGCTACGCCAAGCCTGGCGCAACGGCCAGCATGTCGCGCAATGCCTGCGCGACTGCGGACACGATAACGCCAGTACATTACTTTTCCCCTTACAAGGAGATTCCCATGGACGTACATGAAGAGGGCCTCATGGCCTCACGCTTTCCGCTGCATTCGACACCGGTGGAAATGCCCGCGATCCGCACCTTGCTGCGCGCCTGCGTGCAGGAACAAGCGTCGACGCACGACTGGCTCATCGATCTGGTGCATGGATGGGGCTACTCGCTGCGGCAGTCCGAACAAGCCCATGCCCAGGAGTGCGCCGAGCAACTCGTCGCGGCGCTATCGCCTCAGTTCGCCGCCTGTCCCGCCATTGGGGCGGCATACCGGCAGGATGCCAACCACGCAGCGCCACACATCAATACCTTGGCACTCGCGACGCTGGTCGACCAATGTCAGTATGGTCCTGCTAATTACCATGTTGCGTTTGCCGCGCTGGAGCAATTTGTCAATCACTGGGGCGCATCGCTGCTGGCCACCAACCGGTCTCCCGCCATGCAGCCAACATCCAGCGACGCGGATCGAGCAGATTCCGCCCCGCTTGCGGCGTCCGGCACTGGCCCGACCGGCGATCCGGCCAGGTAGGACGAACAAGCAGGACGGACCACGCCATGATCTGATCCTGCGCGTCGCGCTGGCGGCAGTATTGCCATCGAGGGACTGAACGAGGCGGAGCTCAAGGTAGCGCTCGATCTCATCCTGACCCCGCATGCCAGTCCGCCGTATAGCGAGCACGGCTAGCGCCCGGACGTCGCACGGCTCCTGGCCGCCAGCGATACCGCAACACGCCGCTGGCGTGCGATGCATCGTCCGGCGCGCCAGCACCTGCGGTTTGGGGAGTATTGTCCGCTCCTTGGGGCTCGCTACGGCGGGTCCCATTTTTTTGCATTGCGATCAAGCACGAGGAGACAATAACAAAGTACGACGCCCAGCACGGCCCGCCAAAATGCGTGTGCTGCTGATCGATTCACTGGACGCTGACAAATTTCCTGGCGCGTTGTTTGGCGAACTCGACCATCAGTGCTGGCGCACCGAGGAAACCATCAACCGGGTGGCCTTCAGCTTGTCTCATGACGTGGCGTACGCGTCATGGACCGTAGATCTCGGCCTCATCAATGGGGTCATAGGGGCTCGGCTCGCCATGCTGTGCGGCATGAACGAGGCGGCCCTCACCAAAGAGCTGCCGTCCGATCCGTGGAAAGCGAATTTCAGCCATCACCGGTGTGGCCAGAGCAATGCGATCGTTAAAGGCTTGAACACAGCCGTGGACCCGCATTGCAAGTCCATCAAGCGGAACGTCCGGATCCTCCCACCGAGCCGCGCTGTATGCCCAATGACCGTCCTTGACGCCAGTCCTGCCGGCAATGTCATCAAAACATGGATGTTCACTATCCTCAAATACATGACGTGCCGCGCTCTCCATCACTTGGGCTTCCCCAAGATAGCATCCTCCGGTAACCCCACTCGGCGTCAACTCGCGGTGTGCTTTCCACCACTGTTCAAGCGTCAGTGGCATGCCGATGCTGGCAGCGCGCCGTAGCAACCGTTCAAGATCCAGAACGACATATCTGGCAGAGTCCAGCGTGGCGAGATCGCTCTGTCGTAACGATGCGTAAGTATTGTGGCCAAGCCCCGCAGCAAGAAGCTCTTTGGCCTGGCTGAGTTTAAATCGAGGGTAGGCGGCTGAGAGACTGGCGTGGACGATGCCGCCCCAGCGATTGAATCGAGTCATGGTGTACGTTCTCCGGCGGACGTTGAGTGTTTAGCGTCCGTCACGAAAAGCACCATGCGACGTTGCATGTGTTGATCTGAGAAAGTCCCGTTCAAGCCACTCAAAACTTAGGCCGGGTGCCTGAGCAATTTCTTGCGTTGGAATGATTGTGCCATAAGTTCTATCAAACCAACAGATGCACGCCATCATTTTTTGCTATCCAAATAAAACTGGTGCGCCCATGCAGCGCCAGGCCAACGACAGCGTGGTGGCGGGGAGCAACGTGAACAACTACCAGCTGTTCATCCAGGCCGTGATCACGCGTTTTGCAATGAAGACCCAGGTTTTCGACAATATCAACCAGGGATGCGTTTCTTGCCCGCATCTGGTGCATCCCCTAAGTACGCCCCCATGACGCTAACTAGTCGGTGGCTGTGCCGCCATCCAGGTCAGGCCGACGATGGCCGGTTCACGCATCGTCATCCCTTTCTCAGACCAATGACCATAGGATGGCATCGCCGAGCTGGCGTGGGGTCCGGGTAGCTGCGAGCAGAAGGCCGGCACGGCAAACGTGTCGCCGTGTCCGGCATCGATTCGCGGTCCAGGTCGATGTCCGCTGCATAAAACAGTGGCTGCCAAGCCACCTCGCGCTTCGCCACGCCAACAGCGTTCCGGCTCAGACTCGGCACCCAGGATCTGACGCGCTGGTTACCCGGGTACGCGGACAGTGTGTACCACGCGCCATACACAGTGGGAGCACCTCGAAGGAGGTTGAAGCAAAGGATAAGCGATCAGCGAAAGATCCGGCAAATCGGCTTGGTAAAAAAGCACGTGCGCATTGACTGGCTGGGGCGGCGCCTACAACGTGACGAAGCGCTTTTCCCGATGTGCCATGCGTCGCACGACAGGAGAAAAGCGCCATGCGGACGACGCCCACGCCACGCGCGTTCGGCGTGCCTGCGACTTGTATACAGCAGCGAATTTCTCCCGCCGAGCCGGTGTCATCCTTGGCCCGGACGACCTGACTTGCGACGGCGGTGGCGGATCGGGCAGGCCTTGCCTTAGGCGTACCCGCCCTCATCGCCGCTATCGGCAAGCGTGGCTGGTCAATGGCCACTGGCCGTCAGTTGGTCCAGGTCGAGCACGGCGTCGGCCATGCTCACCAGTTCCGGCGTGTGCGAGATGAAGAACTCGCGGCGATAGCCGCCCAGGCGCAGCACGGCCCGCTTCATCGCCATGAACGCGCGCTTATGACTGGGATCGAACGCGCCATCGGCCTCGTCCGAAAACAGCGTGTCGCTGCGCCCCGCGCCTGCCAACGCATCGGACCGCTGCGCCAGGTACAGCGCCATCGCCCGCGTCAGGCACTCATTGATCCAGATCTTTTCTCCGCCACTCATCAAAGTGACACTCTTGCTGTCATCATGCAGCCCGTCATGCACCATGATCGCGAACCCTTCGCCCAAGTCACCTCTGGCGTTTTTCTCCACCTGCGTCCTGATCGACACGGTAAAGCGCGCGCCGTGGCAGGCCAGCAGCAGGTCATTCGTGAGGACAGACAAGGCCGGTCCCGCATCGTCGATCGCCAGGGCGATCAGGCCATCATTGCTCATGCATTTGGCAAATAACGACCACGCCCCGATGGCCGTTTCAATGCGTGCGATACGCTGTTCCAGGCCCGCGATCACGGCAGATGTCTCGTGGTGCCTGGTGCGCGCATCGCGCAGCTGCTGTTCGCTGCGCACTGCCGCCAGATACTGCTGTTCGCGCTGGCGCATCGCCGCACGGCATTGTTCGAGGTCCTGCTCAGCCGCTGCCACACGGCCGGGATCGAAGGCAGACGGCAGCGCGTCGAGCAGCGCCTGCACCCGATCCAGCGAGCGCCGGTGCACCTGCGCTTCCTCGATTCTGCGGTCAGTGGCGCGGGCCAGCGCTTGCGCCGCGCTGGCCAGCTCCGCCGCCGTCGCCGCACGGTCGCTCTCCTGGGTTACCGCCAAGTGCGCCAGTTGCTCGGCCACCGACGCCAGCGCCTGCCGCGCGTTGGCGATTTCCGCCGCGCGCGCCGCCAGCTGCGCCTCCCATGCCAGCTTGGCGCGCGCCATGCCAAGCCGCGATTCACCTGTGGCCAAGCGTGCCGGCACGTCCGCCAACAGTGCTGCTGCGCGATCCAATCCGGCAAGCTGCCCGGTGCACGCCTGACGCTCGCCGTCGAGCCGCGCCAGCTCGGCGCGTGCCGACGGCACCAGGGGTGCGGCGGCATGCGCGTCGCCGAGCAATTGACAGCGCGCCTGCAAATCGGTGCCGGCGCAGGGGACCTGCGTCGTCAAGCCGAAGCGGCGCGCCAGCTCCTCGGCGCGCAATGCCGCTTTACCCGCCGCCTGCTCCAGCAAGCCAATCTGCTGCCGCAGCGCGCTCGCCTCGGTCTGCAGTTGGCGCAAGCGTTCAGCCCCCACGCGCAGTTGTGCCACCGCCTCGCCACGCCGTTGCACCACCGCCTGCAAGCGCGGTACCCGCCGCGTCGCACGCGCGACAAAGCGACCGCTGCGCAGCGACGCCAGCAATTGCGCCTGCTGGAGCAGCAGGCGTTCGCGCTGCCGCTCGCGCGCGGCGTCGGCCTGCGCCGCGCGCTGCGTGATCGCCGTCAGGCGTGCTTGCTCAGCCACCTTCTGCTGATCCAGATCGGTCACCACGCGGCGCCCGCGCGCAATGATGTCGCCCCGCTCCTGCGCCAGCTGCGTGCGTCGCGCTTCCTGCTGCTGCGCCGCATCGCGCTGCGCACAGATGGCCGCCAGCGCCGCCTGGGCGCGGGCCAGCATCGCCTCATCGTGTTGTCGCACAAGCTGCAAGCGCGCCAGGTTGGCGTGGCCTGCCGTCAGGCGGCCGATGTCGGTCTCAATCCCTGCCAGTTGGTGCTGCGCGGTCGCGCGTTGCTGCCGAATCGCCAGCAAGCCACTGCGGCTCAGGCGCACGACCTCGTTCGCTTGCGTTCCCAGTGCGCGGATATGCTCGAGCTGCAGCAGATCGGCCAGCAGCGTCTTGATCTCGGCGTGATCATAGGCCGACAGGTGGCGCCGCCCTTGCGCCGAAAATGCGGTGGTAAAAAAGGTTTCTGGCGTGGCGGCAATGTGCGCCAGGCAGCGGTGGTAGGTAATGGTCTTGCCGTCAGACACGCTGCCGTCCGGCGCGACCAGCGGCTGCCAGCATCCATCACGCCACACCTGCAAATACGCTTCGGTTTTGCGCTTACCGTTGCTGCGGATCACCACCTGCGAGCGATAGCGCACGCCGTCCTGTAGCCAGCTGAAGATTTTTTGGCTCTCTGGCAGCACCACATGGTCATAATAAGAAAAACCGCCATAGCCGCAACCTTTCACGTGCGATGGCATGACGAGATAGGGGTGGGCGTTATCGAGCACGGTGGTCTTGCCGCGTCCATTCTCACCCGTCACGGCGATCAGTTGCGCATCGCCGAAGGCGTCGAAATCGATGGTCAGTTCGTCACGACCAAGGCCGTCGCGTACGCCGCGAAAGCCGATCAATGTCAGTTCGAGGGGTTGCATAAAAATCCTCCTTGATAGGGGCCCAGGTCCGGGCCCGCTGTCAGTGTCGCGCCGGCCGCCGCCCCGTCAACCGGCCGCCTGCGCTTGCGCGCCTGCGGCCGAGCAGGGCGCGCTGGCGTCGGCGCTGGCTTTGCCGCAGGCTGCGTCATCGTCCTGCAGGATGCGCGCCACCAGCGTTTCAGGACTGGCGCTCTGCAGCTGATGCAGCGTGTCGAGCAATGGCGCGACGCTTGCCTGTACCGTCTGCGCCCAGGCAGCAACCTGCGCCTCCAGCGTTGCCGCTTGCGCGATGCCACTGGCGCGCGTGCGCAGCACGGGAACCAAGCGCCCCTCCAGTTTCAGTCCGGCCGCGCCGGCAAACAGGCGTGCCATCTCGGCGCGGCAGACCTGGTGCCGGTCTTCTTCCGGACAGGCCCAGCGCACCCGCACCCAGACGCCGGCCAGCGGCTGCTGCGCGGCCAGTGCTTGGAGGGCCGCCATCTCGGGCAGGCCAGGAAAGTCGATCTCCAGCGTACGCCGCGCCGGCGTCGGCACCAGTTCACAGCAGGCACCATTGGTGCCCACTTCCCACATCAGGAAGCCCTTGTCACCTTGCTCTCCATAGTGCAGCCGCGCGACCGAGCCGGCATAGGCAATCACGCGTTCTTGCGCCAGCCAGGCCTGATGCTTGTGGATGTGACCCAGCAGGAAGGCGCTGGCGTCGGCGGCAAACAGCGCTCCGGTGGTCAATTCGTGATCGAAGCCGGCCATCGGCACGCCGTGCTCCGTCAGAGAGCCGTACACCGTACCGTGCGACATACCGATGGTAGGGATGCCAGCGGCGCGCGCGCGGCGGTTGATCGGAGCGAACCCGGCCAGCAGGTGCGCCAGCTGCTCACCGACTGCCGTGCCCGCGCCGGCGGCGCCTACGCTGGCCGCCACTGCCCCTTTGTTCACGCTGGGCACGCAGGAGCACAGCAAGATGGTGTTGGGCGGCAGCGCGTCGAAGCGCGCCGTGACTGAGGCGATCCATTGGCCATCGCGGGTCAGCGCGACTTGCTCGATGCGGTCTGCCACATGGATGGGATAGCGCCCGCCCAGGTAACGAAAAACATCGAGTGTACCGGGCGGTTCATGCGAAAAAGTGCCTTGCAACAGCAGCACCGGGCAGTGATCTGCCAGGCGCCGCAGGTTGGCGGCCAGCGCGCCATACGCCGGCGTATGGGCTTCGAGCGCATGATCGGTGGCGTCTCCCGTGATCATCATCGCCGCGACCTGATGCTCGATGGCGGCGGAAACGGTAAAGGAAAAGCAGTGGTCGACTTGCGCCAGCGTATGCGCGGCGTAATGCAAGTCCGAGGCGTGGGCGATGCGTATGGACATGGAATGACTCCTTATGATGATGCGGCTGGGGAGGGGGGAGTAAAGCCATATTGCCCTTGCAAACAAGGCGGTCAAGGAACGCCGGCACTGGACGCTGACTACCGCTGTCTGTAAGCTTTTGCGGCACAGCAGGGAGAGCGCGCGTTGGGTGCAAACCTGGGTAACATTGCCTGGCTAACCGGATGAGAATGACTTGCCGCGTTCATGTCGCCGATCCAAGGAGCACGAAACGGCCAGGATCGCGTTGATGCCAAGCTGACAGCGGCAAGCCTTGTGGCGACAACCGGCATCACGGTCAGCAAATAAGTGCCGCGCCATTCGTTGCTAGCCGTGCTGAAGCACCGCGGTGATCTTGTCTTGCAGGCCTTCGGGATGATTAGCAAACCGCACAAGTTCGGCAGCCACGCGCTGCCGCCCATGTGGGTTGAGGTGCCAGCCACTCCCCCAGGTCTTTGTAGCAAAGCGCTCGAAGTCGGCGCGAACGATGCCGCACTCCTGTACGCGAAGCCAAATCGCCAGCAGATCGGGCGGTGACGTATCGGTTTGTGGACCGACGGGCTTTGCCACGCCAGCGCTGCCGGCATCATCTTGCGCCTCGGGCAATACTAAAGTCGGATCGGACGCGTGGCGATTGTTTGCCTGATCCGCGCCAGGGTTACTGCCGTCCAACCAGCGCTCCTCGCTGTCCGGGCGCATGCCGACCGGCGCGTCCAATTGTGTGAAGTCGTCTCCCGCATGGGCCCCGGCCGCCACACGCGGCTGCACCCCAAGCACCCGCATCGACTGATCTGCCTGCCGCAGGATTTGCTCGTCGTGCTGGTCAGCCAGTAAGGCCGCCACGTCGACCGGTGCTTCCAGTTCAATGATCCAGTTCGCACTTTTCACGGGTCGGCCGTCGTTGTCAATGCGCGATACGTCGCGTAGCATCTTGGTAATAAAAAACGTCGAGCGCTTGGCGTCGAGATACCCAGCGATTTTTCCACCACGCATGAAGGAGATCGCCTGAAAACGCTCAATTGCTCGGCTCATGGCATAAAAACTATTGGTCGACAGCTCGAAGGCGTCGAGCGATGGAATGCCGGGTAGATAGAATACAAAGCGGCCGGACAAGTTGCATTTGCGCAGTTGAAATTGCGGGCAGCATTCTGGATCGCACACGCCACCGTTGTCCTCGCGCAGCTGCTTCACGCGTCCGCCAAAGGTGCGGACTACGCGCTGGCTGCCAGCATGGACTTTGGCAGGTGCGAACGTCATGCAATGTCGCGTGCGGCCATCGGCCGCGTATTCGCTCCAGTACCGCTTGTCGTTCGCGCTCCAGCTCACCAGTTCGTGCGGCATGATCATTTGCCACGTATCACTCGGAAAGATGACGGGAAACCGGTACAGATGCAAGCCGTCGCCACGGTCCTCGCCATACAACGCCATGATCTGGCCGGCGATCTCGCGATTCGGAAAATCTTCCGGCCGTACCGTGAACCAAGGTACGTTCTTCGGCACCAGCGGCCGTTTCACCTGCGGGAACTGTTCCAGAATCAGGTGCGTGATTTTCTGAAACGAGATATTGTCGCGCACCCCTTGCTGATAGATGGCGGCAATTTCGGGGTTGCTGGCCGCCGCCGCAGTAAGGACTTGGATGCCGGCGTGGATCTTGCCTGCCGTGGGAATACGCATGGGCCGCCCGCCCAGGACCGTCACCGGAACCGCAATCTGGCCACGTGTGGCAACATGACTTTCGCTCATGATCTGCTCCTCATAAAAAACGCTCGCTGCGTTGTTTTAGGATCGCGCACGACCCGCGCGGGTCAAGTCGTCCGCCGCCGCTCAGCCGGCCCGAGAACGAGCTTCACCCGATACCAGAACCGCACCGCCACACGCCTGGCAGGATGAACTTCCTGGTGAAGATCTCCAGACCGGCCAATCGTCGTGGCGCCCTGGCGGCACCGCCAGTCGGTATCAGCTCAAGCTGACACCGAGCGCCTGAATTGCTGGAAGGTAGTCTCGGTGATGCACCAGCGGAACGAACTTGTCCATCCGAATCGGCGGGCTAGCGGCAGGATCTCGCTCAAACAACACTACCGCCAGCGCGTCATTGATACGGCGGGACATATACAGAACACCATCGATCTGGTCCGGGTGCGCGACCAGCGCCGTTGCCGACGCTTGGGGCAAGGTGTAATCGGACGTCCCGCTGAGCGAGCCATTGCCGCCCAGCCGCAGCAATGCCATGGGTACTGTCAACTTACGGGCGGCGGGAAAATTTTTGTAAAGTAGCGTGATGAAAAAATCCCTACCATATCGCGGCTTCCGCTATCCGGCAGAAATCATCAGTCATGTCGTGTGGCTCTACTTCCGGTTTGCGCTGAGTTTTCGCGACTTAGAGGAGCTGATGGCCAGCTGCGGCACCATTGTCACGTACGAGAAGATTCGCCATTGGCTCCGCATCCATGTCAGTTCTCCAAGGTGTCGCTGAGCCGGGCCACGCCGCGCTTGAATCCGCTCCGGATGATCTGCTCGAGCAAGTGCGTGTTCCAGTTTTTTATGTAGGACGCGGAACCATACGTTTTCTTGTCGGCTTTGTGGCCAATGACGAAGCTGCCGTCGGCGCTCCAGACGTGGACGTCGTTCCAGCTTAGCCGAACGAGCTCGTTCGATGACAAAAGGCGGCGCTTGGTGAGGGTCACGGCGTCGTCCACAACTTCGATGTCGCCGAAATTCAAGCTCCGACCCGACGCCAGGTGCTCAATCATTCTGACCATGAGCGGCACGCAAACCGCTTTCCAGAGCGCGTCGATAAATCCCGAGTAGGTGGCCTCCTTGCGCAGCTCGACGACGTGCTGCTCATGGGCGTCTCCAAAGGCCACCGTGTAGTTCGTCCCGGTCGGGATGCCGTTGATCGAATTGCGCACTCCGCCCCAACGGACTCTCGTGATCGAGTCGAGCGCGTAAGCATTGCCCTTCCACCGGATGCCGTCGGGGCCGACCGCGAGCTCGTCTTTGAACATGACGCCGACTTCGGCCCGGAACGCGATGCTGCGAGCCCATTGCGCTTGATTTTTCTCCTCCGCCAGGGCCTGGCTTCGAAGCTCCGCGATGGCCTCCGCGTCCCCTTCCAATCTCTCCACGACCTCGGGCAGCTCCGCGAAGAGTTCCTGCAGCAGAACAGTCATTCGATGGGCTTGATCCAGCATGCCGTGGTCGTTGTGGAGGTCGACGCCGAGGCTGCGCAATTCGTAGGCCACGTCCCTGCTTTGGCGGTGCTGCAGCCCGCGCGACTTGGCGCTCAATTGGATCGGCTGGGCGACGCGGTCCCAGTTGCGCGCGACCCGCTCGAGTCTGTCCATGATCGGCGCGACGGCCGATTGCCCCTGCGGCGCCGCCATCCTGACGCTGTCGATCAAGATGGCGATGTTGTCGGCCTCTTGCTGGAGGAAACCCTGCGTCTCGAGCTCGTAGGCGTCCGCCAAGTCGTCGACTAGCGCCGGCCCCTGCTCGTCGCCATCGTTGGTCGTCACCGAGACCACGTCCGTCATCGTTTCGACAAGCTTGTCGGAATCCATCGAATTGAGCAAGTTCCTCAACACGGCGCGATACGCCTTGCGGCGCTCCCCAAGCTCCTCCTCGATCAGGCCGACCGCGTTGATTTCCGGGAATCCGGAGATCGCGCGGTCCTCGTTGACGTCCCTCAACACATCGTCGGCGTCGATCCCCTCGACGACCCACGCGAAAGCCCGGATGGATTCCGAGATGTCGTCCGCCGTCTCGTCGTCCCGACCCAGCTCGAGGGCGGCCGCCATCAGGTTAGCCCTGGCAAGCTCGGGAACGCTCTGCTCGGATCGAAAGGGCGTCGAATCCGCCAGCAAAGCGGACGCCAGTTTTTCGGCGACGCGCGGCGCCACGCCAGGCATCCAGGACATCTCGGCGGAAAGCCTGGTCCTTGGGTTGGTCAAATCGGACCGCGCTTTTTGGCACAGGTCGTGATCGAAGATCAGCGCGCGCTCTTCGGCCATGTCGACAATCTTGCGACGGTCGTCCCTGGTGGTGACTCCGAGCACGTGGAAGGGGTTCGCGTGGAGCGAAGTGGTCTTACTCATTTCTCAGTCGTCCCAATTTTTGCGTCAAGCATCTGTTGTATGCGGCCGGTCCTTCCAAGAGTTTTTGTCCGGAGCAGGCGTTTTCGATCGATTCGCGCCACACTTCGCTCAAGCTCGACAAGTCGATGTCGCGCGGCCCAGCCTTGAGCGACACGAGCTGAGTCGACAGGCATCGGTTGTATGCGGCGGGGCCTTCGAGAGTTCGCTGCCCACCGCACGCGCTTTCGATCGACTCGCGCTCCGCCACGCTCAGCGCGGTCAGATCGACGTGGCGTGGGCCGGTTTTGAGGGCGGAGATCTTTTTCGAAACGCAATTGTCGTAAGCGGCTTGGCCGTAAAGGGTCTTTTGCCCCCCGCAGGCGCTGTCGATGGACTCTTGCTCGTCTTGGCTGAGGTCCGTTCGCGCGGCGCCTTGCTCAGGTGTCGCGCCCCAAGCGCTGCCGATGGCGCCCTGCTGCTCACCTGCTCGCTCAGCGGAGGCCGGACCCGAGGCAGAACCGTCCGAGGCCCCCGCCCACGCCTGATACCATTGGCTTTGCGACGCGGCCGTGATCGACTCACGTTGGGCCGCCAGCTCACGGTCGACCTGCTCGACTTGGCCCCGACGATACCTGAACTCGGCGCATCGACTGTTGTAATCGTCGACCTTGGCATTGAACGCGCCAACCTCCAATTCGACGGCGGGGTTCATGACGTCTTCGATCGCGTCGATCCGTATCTTTTCGCGCTTGCACCAGCGGATCTCAGGGATGCTCAAAACATTGTTGCGCCCCACGGGAGGCATTCGCTCATCTGATGCCGCCGCAGCGGCGCCCTCCATCCCGGCACCGGCTGAAATCGTGGGCGCGGCGGGCGTGGCAGCGTCGCTCGGGACTGGCGGTTGGCTGTTGTTTCCTGAGCCGGAGTTAGCCACCCAGATGACGAACACCGCGACGCAGGCGACGACCCATGCCCAACCGGTTTTGCCGGACTTTGAAGCGGGGGGCGATTTGACTCGGGCCGGCTTCTGGGTGGATTGCGTAGGGCGCGGGGCGGTGGCCTGCGGCGCTGGCGGGACGGCTTGCGGCGCGTCGACGGCGTCCTCGGAGACGTCGGACACCTTCGACGACAACCCGGCGAATCCCCTTGCTGGTTGTTCGGCGTGGGCGGGCTGCGGAGCGGCCGAGTCGGTCGACGGAGGCGTCGGCGGCGCGGATTGCGGCGCCTTGGCGGCCGGTGCCGAATCCTCGGAGACATCCGAGACCCTCGACGCCAGCCCCGCAAATCCCTTCGCGCTGTTTTTGCCCGGTTCTGAATCTGTCATGGCGAGCTCCGATCAAACAAAGCCGATGCGGCGAGCCGGCTCGTCGCCGGTTCTCGACGGAGCGTCGTCCATCGCCGCGAGCAGATGGGCTTGCCCCAGCTTGTCCGCCCCGCTCTTCGCGGCCAACCGGGCGCCTTCGCGGACCATGAACGCGACGTCCGACAACGGGCGGCCGGCGAGCTCCTCGGCCAACGGGGCCGGGTCGACCGTCCCGTCTTGGGGAAGCTTCTCCAGCAGTTTTCCGAGCAAGGCGAGCACCTCCTCGGCGCTCGCGTAGTCCACTTTCATCACGTGGTCGAAGCGCCCGCGCCTCATGATCGCCGAGTCGATCATCTCGATGCGGTTTGTCATCGCGACGATCAATACTTCGTTGGCGGCCGCCTCGGGGATGCGGCGCAGGAACTCCGCGACCTCCTCGACGCGATGATGGCTTCCACCGCCGCCCATGCCCCTGTCGGCCAAGAAGGCCTCCATCTCGTCGATGACCAGGACCGACGGCGTGTTATGCATCGCCTTCTCGAACATGTCGGCGACCTTTTTGCTCGTCTCGTGGATGTAGGGGCTGGCGACGCTTGACGCGTTGATCTGGAAGCTTGGCCAGCCCAGATAGTCGACCAGGCACTCGACCGCGAACGTCTTGCCGCAGCCAGGCGGGCCGTGCAGCACCACGGCGCCGGGAAATTCGACGCCGAGCGCTTGGTAGCGCGGCTTGTTGAGCACGATGTCGACGACATGCTCGTTGAAGAACGACTCCAATTCCGGCCGGCCGGGCAGCTTGAATGGCTGCCCCGAGTCGAGTCCGTCCGCGTCCCGAGCGGCGGCGCCAGGCCGCGCGGCCGACGCCCTGTCGTCGGAGCTCGCGCCCGACAGCTCCTTGACTGAAAATCCCGCCGCAGCCACCACGCCGCGCAGCTGCTCCGCGCCCATCCACGAAAGCATGCCGCGCAGCTGGCGGAACGACTCGGCCGACACCGGCGCGCCGCCCGTGAGCCAAGTGCCGAAGACCACGCCGTCGTCGACGCTGGGCTGGGCCGAGTAGGTGGGCAGCAGGCGGCTGAGTTTCTCGACGTAAATGGCGTCGTTTAGCGGACTGAGGCCGTCGATCGCGCGGGTGGCGCGAAAGGCCAGGGCGAAGGCCAGCGCTTCGCTTTCGGTCAGGGGCGAGCGGGAGTCGAGCGCAGGCGCCAGCATCTGGCCGGGACCGCAAGAGACTTCGCAAAACGCCGCCGCGCCAAAGGAAAAAGGCGACAGCTCGCGCTCCTCGAGCAAGCCCGATTCGGCCCATCGCCCGGCGAGGTGCGCGCGCGCGAGCAAGGCGCTTCCGCCGCCGACGGTCTCGATGATTTGCCAATCCGCGCCGCCGCGCGACGCCTTGCCGCAATGGGCGCCATCGGGAAGCTCGAACCCGATGGGAAGCCAGTTCTCAGTCGCCATGGCTCAACCCACCACGATGTTCGAGCCGGCGACCATCTCGTCCTCGCCGGCGGCGCCGACGCGGACCGAGTCCATTTGCGCGACGACCTGTCGAAGCTTGTCGATGTCGTTGGCTTCAAGGGCTTGCCGCCCGATCTTGCAAAGCTCGGCGTGCTCGGCCGCGTCGGCGAACAGGAAGGAGTCGTCGGCCAGCCATTTGAAGCGGTCGATCACGAACCAGTCTTGCCGCCACAGGATCAAGAAATTCTTTCCGCGGAGCTCGTCGAGATGGGACTCGAAGTCGCCGCCTTTGTTTTCGATCACGCGCAGCGCGGTCTTCGCGAGATTGCCGAAGGCGGAGGCCTCGGCGGGCTTGGCGAATTGGCGGACGCGCGTGTCGAAGAACTCGACGCAGCGGTCGAGCTCGAGCTGGCGGATAGCCTTGAGGTTGCCCTTGCGGGCTTGGGCCAGCAGCTTCTTGGCCTCTTGGACGTCGTCCATCGACTGCTTAGCGGCCTCGGGATCTCCGCCGCGCCCATTGGACGCGGCAGCGCGCTCCAAGCGCTCGCGCGCTTGGCCCAAGCGCGGGTCGTTGACTTTGGATTCGATCTCGTCGAGGCGGGAGGCGACGCGGCCGGCCTCCTCCTCGATGCGCTTGGAGGCCTTGGTGTAGTCGATCTGGCCCTCTTGGCGCGAGTAGAAGTTGCGCCCGCTGTTGAAGCTTCCGCCGATCGACGGGACGGATACATCCAGCACGATGTTGCCCGAGTCGAGCACTTCGTATTCGCAGATAAGTTCGGCGCCCTTGGCGATCGCGCCCTCTGAGATGTCGCTGCCGCGGATCTCGAACATGCCGATGAAGCGGTTGTCCGACACCGGATCCTCGATGCCGCCCTCCCACAGCTTGAATTTGAGCGAGCCCGGTGCGCCGGCGCGCAGCGACTCGCCGGCCTTGAACGTCTTCTTGCCCTTTTTGGGAAGCTGGTCGCCTTCGCGCGCCAGGTGGTCAATGACCAAGCGGCCGCCGATCTTCTCCAACGCCTCGATCCCGACCGAGTGCGAGGCCGGAATGGCGTCGATCTGCGCGGCGGTGCGGGAGATGGAGATCCTGTCCTGGGCGAGCGCGACCGGGCCGCCGGCAACGTCGAACACGAACACCTTGAACAAGTTCTCGCCGGGCTTGGACAGCGCCACCTCGACGACGGCCCCGTCTTTGAGCGGCGCCTTGCCCGAGGACCAGCCGGTGTCCAAGCTGTCGACCTGGAAGGCCGCGCCGTCGGCCACTTGGCCGCCCACCTTGGCCACCACCTTCGCCTTGGCGTCTGGCGTGCGCGCCTGGTAGTTGAATGAGACGTCCAACGCGCCGCCGGCGGCCAGGGCCCCGCGCCCGCTCTTTCGGCCGCGGTTTTGGCTGGACCAGTCGATCGACTCGGCGAAGACGGCGGCACCCTCGGCGACCGCCGTCATGGGATTGACGTCGGTCGAGGCGGCGATTCCCAGCTCGAAGGCTACCTTGTCGCGCAGGGGCTTGTATTGCGTCGGTCCGCCGACGAAGACGACTCGGCCGATGTCGTGGGAACTTAGGCCGGCCTTCTCCATGGTCTCGCGCGCTGAAGCGATCGACTCCTGGAGCTTCGAGGCGATCAACTCGTCGAAGGCGGCTCGGGTGATGGAGATGTCGAGGTAGATGTCCGCCCCGGACTCGTCTTGGACGCGGACCTCGCTGTCGTCGAGCGTGACGACAGCCTCGTCGCTCGACGACAAATCGATCTTGGCCTTCTCCGCGGCCCACGTCGCCATGTGGCGCAGCGTGGCGTAGCGCTTGTCGGACGAGAAGTCCTCGGGCAGGTCGAAGTTCTTCATCAGCCAAGGCTTGACCACGTTGTCGAGCAGGAGCCGGTCAAAGTCGCGGCCCCCGCACATGGCGATGCCGCCGTGGGCCAGTAGGCTGACCCGGCCATTGATGCTCTCGGCGATGGCGATGTCGAGCGTGCCGCCGCCCAGGTCGTACACCAGGAACATGCCGTCGCCCTTGCGATGGCGCATCACGCTCATGACGGCGGCGACGGGCTCTTGCATCAGCGCGACCTTGCCCAACCCAGCCATCTCGGCGGCGGCCATGGTGGCGTCCTTTTGCATTTGGTTGAACGCGGCCGGAACGGTGATGACCGTGCCTGTGTCCGGCGCGTTGCGAATCTCCTCGGGCAGGTAGCCGAAGAGGGCGCGCAGGATCTCTGCGCTGCACTCCTCCGGAGTCATGGTGAGGTCTACCGCGGGCAGCCTCACCGGCGTGCTCGTCCCCATCAACCGTTTGAACAGGGTCGCCGCGTTGTCGGGATTCCGGGCGGCGTTGTCGTAAGCGCGTTTGCCGACGTATTTGTTCCCGCGCCGGTCGATGAAGATTGCCGAAGGGGTCACATCGTTCTGGTCGGGACTTTTAAACAGCCGCACGGCATCGCCATCGTAGGCGCTCACCGCGCTGTTGGTGGTGCCGAGATCGATTCCGATGTAATTTTTCATGGTTGGGATACTTTCGCGAGCATGACGGTTCCGCCGCGGACGAGCCCATCGGGGCCCATCACTATGGGCTCGACCGTCTGATCGATGATGAGGACGTCGTCGGGGCCGAAGTCGGCGATGTTGAGGGCGGAGACCGCCATGCCGGGATCGTAAGGCTGGCCTTCCAGGCTCACGATGCGCAGTCCGAAGGTTTCCAAGCCATCGTCGATCTTCTTGAGGAAGTAGCGCGCCTGGTTGGCGTGGCGCGGGGCGTCGCCGGCGTCGAGCTTGGAGATCATGCGGCCAAATGCGCGCGCGAAGCGCCATCCTTCGATCGAGAGGTCGATCAAAGCCGCGCGCTCGGCGCCGATCGCCGAAACGCTGGTCGAGTGTTGCATTCCGCGTCCTAGGTTTTGGTGAAGGCTCGCATGGCGGACGCCCGCCATGCGCGAAGGAATCGGACGGCCGATTTATCCGTCGTCCCGAAATCCCAAGCCATGTTGTTATAAATGATACGGGCCATTATGACTTATGGTGAGTTTGAAATCCAGCAAGTTGCATGGAATTAAAGAAAGTTTTTGCTATGCGACTTTGCAAGCGGTCCGGTAATCCTCCCATTTTTTAGAGCGCGCTAAAAGTAGAGGTTAAGCGGCCAAGGCAAGCTTCTGTTTTGGTGTGATGCCGCCAAGTACCATGTTGGGCTCCCTCGGAGCCCTTTGCTTCGTCATTTGATCGTCATCGGAATCATCATGAAAAAAGTTAACAACAGAAATTATGGGTAATTGCAAGGCTGGGGCCACGCTTACCGATCCGCAGCATGCGGCAGTCGATACCGGCGGGCGGCGACTATAGGGGTACGGTCCCCGCCATGCTCAGCGCTCCGCAAAGCCGGCGGCCGCCGCCAGCACGTCCGCTTCGCGTCCCTTGCGCAGCGCCTGCAAGGGTGTCTCACCCAGCATGCTCGACTTCGATGTGAAGAAATGGTGTTTCGACGGTGCGGGCAGGGAACCGAGCGCTTTTGCAACCTGCTCCAGCTTGCGCCGGTCAAGCCTCTCGTCCGCAAAGTACGCTGGATAATAGTTGTCGCCGGAAGGCCCGACGATGGCGAATAGTCGCTTCGTCTTAACGGCGTTGCTGATGGCCTGGCGCTTCACGTCCAATGCACGCTGCAGCTCCCCGGAGCTGATCAGCTCACCTTTTGCGATGCGTGCCGCCGCAGTGGTGGCAGCCGCCGCTGTTTCAGCCTGCGCGACGGCACCGTCACCCGCGCGAATGGATTGACGCGTCGACATCGCCATTGGCTTGCGCCGCGCGGCGGCATCGAGCACGTGCTGCCCCACGGCATCATCATGCTGCGCGCGCCGCCATGCATCGGCATCAATGTCGGGTGTCGAGGCCACAGAGCTATCCTGCACCGGAACGAGGCGCTCGATCTGCTTGGCCAGCTCCCGCACCACTTTGCGCAATACCTCCATTTCGGCGCCGCTGATTTGATCCCGCATCTGCAGTACCGACTTGCCGAGGAGCGCGCGGATTTTCTGAGTCTGCCAGGTGAGATCGGGATCAGCGAACATTTTGCCAAGCTGGCCAAACAGCTCGGCGCTCGATGTGATCGAGATTGAAGCCGATTTGTTTTTGGCAGTGGCAGACATGGCAAGCTCCTGATGAGGAAGCTCAGTGTAGACAAGCAAGTATCACATGGCAAGCATGTCCATATACGCTTTTGATGGTAATCGGAGATGCGCAGCGCAAAATCGCGAAAAGGCTGCGAAAAAATCGACTTTTTGTCAAATCATGTCGGTCAAAATAGCCGATGATAAACCATCGGCGTTAGCAAAAAAGCTGGGAGGAAGACATGAATCCGTCAAATGACACGATCAGTGTTATTAAGCAAGATCACGGCGAGATGAACCAAAAATTGCTACAGCGCCAAGCACCGGCAACCCTCTCTCCCGTCGAGTCGGCGGGACGGGAGGTGAAAATGAGCCTGTCCAGTCCGGAAGGAAAGCGCCTGTTTCTGCGCTTTTTCGATATCACGCAACTCCATATGCACTATGTGTCGAAGATTGCCCGCCTGTCCCTTCCGGATCCAGAAGTCGAAGCGGTGGAGCAGCACGTGTTCGATCTGATCATCGAGAAGATGCAGCTGGTCGACAACGAGATGGTGC
Organism: Janthinobacterium sp. PSPC3-1; assembly: GCF_049896105.1. NCBI lineage: Bacteria > Pseudomonadati > Pseudomonadota > Betaproteobacteria > Burkholderiales > Oxalobacteraceae > Janthinobacterium > Janthinobacterium sp. PSPC3-1. The sequence goes on from NZ_JAFCTQ010000038.1 coordinate 41,852, forward strand.
GGGTGGAACAGCAACTGCGCGCGCACCATATCGATTCGCTCGCAACTTACGCCGTCAAGCCGCTGCTGCTCGACACCCGGGTATTGGGGAAAATGGGCCGGCGGATGCTGGAGTTGATTGGCAAAGTCGATCAGTTGATGCCAATGCTGGAAACGCTGGCGATTGACGAGCTAATCTCGGAAAGCGAACTAAACATTAAAAAATCCACCTACAAGAAAACCGTCCGTAGCGTGGCCGGCGTGGTGCGCTCACTGAAGACCGGGCTGCAGAAGAAAAGCGCCGCGCTGAACAATGCCGGCAACATCGCCACATCAACGCTGGCGCCATCGGCGCAAAGTGGCTCAGACGCAAGCAGTTCGATGGGCGCAACAACGCTGCCGACCATGCTTTCCCCAGCGTCAGACGGCTTGACAGCCGGTCCTATGGTGAGCGATGGCCTGGGCCTCTCCCCGCGCGAGCTCAACGGCGCAAATCACGGGATTCGGGAATAAAGCATTGGGCAGAAAAGGCAATGCTGAGAGGTGATCGTCGACGACTAGCAGTCCATGCCAAATTGCCCGTGCAATGGGTTTCGAGCCAAGGCACTGGACGCTGCCAGGTTGTAGCCGCGCCGATCAGTTCAGATAAAAGAAACCGGCTCAGCCGCGCCCATTGCCCCACCGCGAGCAAAGCTGGGGCATTGAGAGGATGGCATGGTGCCGGCCCAGCAAGAAAAACATCGAATGCAGATGAGCGAATTTGATGGCCGTTGGAACGAACCAAGGGTTGGAAATTGATCATGGAGGCGCTCTCCATGAAGTAAGTGAGGCGCGCACGATTTCGGAGGCTAGAATTCGTGCTGAAGACCTTCGAGCTGATTTGGTGCAACGAGGCGTGCTCGCTGACGCCCTGAGATTCTGCAAAGAGGAGCTCCTGGTAAGCAATTACTTTCAAGCAGTTCTGGAGACCGTTAACAGTGTTATGGACAAAGCGCGATCGAAGAGCGGACTTAAAGAGGATCGTGCTGCGCTTAATGATAAGGCTCTATCTGGAGAATGTCCTCTGGTTCAGATTAATTCCATGTCGACTGACAGCGAACGCAGCGAACAAAAAGGATTCGCAAACCTCCTGCGAGGAGTCGCAGAGATTCTCAGAACTACAACTGCCCATGAAGCATGCATCCACTGGAATATGTCTGAGGATGGCGCCGAAGATTTGCTATCGATGGCATCTCTTATCCATCGCAGGCTCGACAGGGCCATCATCTAGGAAAACAACAGATAGGAGGAGAGAAAATGAAGTACTTACTTGTACCGATTGTATTGATTTCTGGTCTCGCCATTCTCGCTACCATGATGTTCCCTGATATAGGCGAAGGATCTTGGGTACACCAATGGACTTTTGGGTTTTGGACGGTAGCTATTCCAGTGACAGTTGCGGCCTATATAACTTGGCTAATCGTGAAACGTCGATAGGTCGAGGAAAACGGCATAAGAGAAAAGCGCCTCACGCGCCCGAGAACCGGCCGGTAGTTGGCGATAAAGTGGGGAAATCGAGCAAGGCTCAGGAATTCAAGCCCCATGAGCAGCAAGAAGGCTGGAAGCACGAATACCTTCCGGACGGGAATTGCGTGTGTGTCGAGCGCCCTCAATAAATTGGGGGCGGCTTCGTCACTATTGACTTTAAACGCCGTATCTTCGCCACCGGCATGGGTGTGCCACGCTTTGCCGCCATCGCCAATATCGATTTCAAGTGCAAGGACTGGCGGTGGCGCTTGGTCGAAGCTGCTGTAAGCCACCGGAACGACGTGATGAACAACTAACCAGGAAAACGAATGCATCACATTGAAATCACGTTGTTCGACAAGCCTTCCGGCAATGCACGCGGCATGGTCGTCGCTTCGATTTCATTGCGGGGTAAGGGCGAGCAGCTCGCCGACGCGACGATCCTGGTGGACACAGAGCCTTCAATCAGCGTCAAGGTGCCAGCCAGCCCAACCCTGGCCGAAATCGAGCACATCGCCGCTGCCTTGATCGCGTTTTCGGGCAAGGTCAAGGCAGCGTCGGCCACATAAAGGAAGCCAACATGCTAACCATCGAACATAAAACCCGTATGAAGCAGCTTGCACGGCAAGCCAGCATAGGCCACTATTGCGCGGTGGCCGTTGTTATTCTCCTGGTCGCCATTCTCAACTATATAATGTGGCAGTATGAATCGGATACGCGGTTTGAGACGTTGGAAACATTATTGCTTCGGTTCTTGAGGCCTGCGGTCACGTTTGGAACTATCGGTTTAGCCCTGTCCCTGGCCATGGATCATCACACGATGCGGGTACTGAAGAAACTGGAATACTACAAGAACTAATCGGAAGCCAGCGCCGTCAATGGCGCAAACAGAAAAGAGGAAGATATGGCAGACAATGAACGAATCGAAGTCCTGAAACGATATGTCGAAGGATGGGAGGAAATGCGCGACAACGCTGTAGCACGTCGCGATAGTGCGCTTATTCTGAAGTCGGTTGGCGTCGAAGCCCGCGACAATGATGGTGTGGATGTCCTCCAAAAAAGGGCAGACGAGGCGGATAACGAGGCCGCAATCTGCCACAAGAACGTGCTTCGGATGCAGGCCCTCTTGGGGCGCGCGCAGGCCGGTGAAGACGTCTAGGAAATCGCCCCACAGCAGCACCCACGTCCGCGCACGACGCGGCTTGGTGCATCGAGATAGCCGGCACTGTGTTGGCCGGTGAGGAAATTATGAAAGAAATTAGGATCGAACCACCGCTCGAAACATCGACACGAGGCGGCATGCTAGCAGTCGTGGAATACTTTCGACCAGGTGATGCCGTAGACCGTTTTCGCGGCACGGTCGCGATTGACGAATTCGGTACCCAGAGGGAGGTACTCTGGGGTTCGGGTGGCATATGCCGGGATTCGCACGAGAGCTTCAATCTAACAAAGGATTCTCCAGGATTTGTGATGCTGCGCGTACGATTTATCCGCATTTAGGAATTCGCTCGCGCGAAAGGTTTCCAGCCTACCCACTGGATGGAAGTACGGGACCTGTCACCAACCCGTTTCTAATGATCGGAAAACAACGGCATGAAGAATCTCTACGAAGTTGGGCGCGTGTACGTATGGCAGAACCAGCGCGCACCGTATGAACGGCTGAATGGGATGGAAACCACCGTCACCAGCGGTATCGTTGTTAAAACACTTCACGGCGAGCAGCACTGTGGCCAGAAAACCGACACCATTGGACAGCGTACTGGAAAGCCGATCCTTGCCGAAATGGGTGATTTGCGCCCACTGAATCCGCCACCTGGCGAACAATCCGTGCTTGAACTGTTCAATCAGCCAAAACTTGCAACAGCGTAAAGGAATATCATATGAGCAGATGCGTATTGGACAATGATGAAACTGGTGATGAAGTTGTCGTCGGGTGGGATTCGAGCTTGGAAACATTTTTCGCGCAAGTGATCGAGGCAGGGGCAGAAGAGCCAGTGGTTTGGATCGGCGCTTCCCCAACTCAGTGCAACAATCCTGATGAGGTTATTGATGCTGTTATGCCGTTTGCGGCAAAATTTGATAGAGCGCTTTTGCTAGCAGAATTACTAAGTGACCGGGTTTCGGATAGCGAGCGCGTTTATTCCGTTTAAGTCGCGCCAATGCCGCCTAGGAGGCGGCATTGGCGTTAAGACCAGGCCGGCGCCTCCAGCTGCAGGCGCCCTGGCGCTGCTGGCGATCGCGCTGGCCAGCGGATCGAGCACCAGGCCGGCGCCTGCGTTCGCCTCGGCGGCATTGACCAGGTGCAGCACCTAGTCGGCGCCGGCAGCTGGATGCCGCCGCAGCCCCCCCTCGGTACACAGGAATAGGTAGCCGTGAATTTGGCTGGGCCGACCCAGGCCAACCAGATGCGAACAGTCCTTGATCAGTGTAAAGAACTAAAGCAAATATTAAGCGGCATAGACTTTGGTAGCTCGCTCCAACGTGTCGTGTAGCACGGCGTTTTATTCTCCGATCGCATGGCCCAGCGCGGCGCCAGGCCGGCCGATGCGAGCGTCACCGTATCACGACCGAAACGCGCGTTCAGGGCATCCAGAGCAGCCATTTCCTTGACGTCCGCATCGCGCGGCCGCGCTTCATCGAACAGCACGCCCTGCAGCATGCCCTTGGGCGTCAGATCCAGCAGCAGCACCCAGCTTTCTTGTAGCGGAAGCCCTCCCGGTATGCTCGAGCAGGAGCGCGACCAGATGATGCCCATGCCGACCCCGTTCGACGGCTACGTGGAAAAGCCGGCGCGCGTCTCCAGCACCTGCCTGGTGACGGTACATCGCAATCGCTACTCGGTGCCGTGCGAGTGGGCCGGCAAGATGGTCAGCACCCGGCTCTATCCGAACCGGGTCGGCGTGGTGGCGGGCGACGCCCTAGTGGCCAACCACGAGCGCCTGACCGAGCGCGCGCATGTCCGCTACGACTGGCAGCACTACATCCCGCTGGTGCAGCGCAAGCCCGGAGCCCTGCGCAACGGCGCGCCGTTCGCCGACATGCCGGAGCCCTTGTTGCGCTTGCGCCAGGGGCTGCTGCGCCACGCTGGCGGCGACAAGATCATGGCGCAGGTGCTGGCCGCCGTGCCGACGGCGGGGTTGGCGGCCGTGCTGGTGGCGGTGGAACTGGTGATCGAGTCCGCCGTGCTCAGCGCCGAGCATGTCGAGAACGTGGTGGCGCGACTGAATGCCAGCCCGCCCCCGGAGTGCGTGGAGACGAGCCTGCAGTTGAAGGAGGCGCCGGTGGCGAACACCAGCCGCTACGACAGTTTGCGCGGCATCGACGGCGCGCTGGCGGTCGATCATGCGTGACGTCGCGGCCGAACTCAAGGATCTGCGCCTGCTCGGAATGCTCAGCGCCTGGGGCGAGTTGATGGCGCAGGGGGAAGACAGCGTGGCGTCGTCCAAGTGGCTGATCGAGCACCTGCTGCGCGCCGAGAACACGAACCGGGCCATGCGCTCGGTGCCCCCTCTGTCAAAATAGTTGTCGCCTCCAACAATTGGAGTTCTAATCTGCCCTGGGGCGATGGATTTTACGATGAC
>NZ_JAFCTQ010000039.1:0-46773 GCF_049896105.1 Janthinobacterium sp. PSPC3-1
GGGGATCTTGCTATCGACTTGGTCTATAACCGGCTGACCGATTTCATGCTTGAGTCGCCCCAGTGTCTCCCATTGCGGTCGGCGTATCTAGAAAGCGCGATCGTGCTAACACCCCACCCCCAAGCGCATGCCCTGTATGCAAATAAAGCAAATCTGGTTCTGCTATCGGATACGCAAGAACTCGTAGCACTTGGCGTAGCCCCAGCCGTGCAAGATATTCTGCTCAAGAGTATACCTCGGACGCAGATTGTGACAGCCTCCGATGCGGATCGCTTGTGGACAGAGCGCCGCAAGCTTTTTTTTAAACCTGTTGCAGGTTACGGGGGGCGAGCCGCGTACCGTGGAGAAAAAATCACCAAACGGGTATGGCAGGACATTCTGGCTGGCGACTATGTCGCTCAGGCCCTCGTCACACCCGGTGAGCGCTCGATCGGCTCCACCGATAATCCTAGCTCGCTGAAATTCGACCTTCGAATCTATGTTTATGACGGAAAGGTGCAGTGGACCGCAGCCAGGATGTATCAGGGGCAAACCACCAACTTTCGCACCCCTGGAGGTGGTTTTGCACCTGTTTATAGTTTGGACGACGAGCGCACTGCTGATGAAATCAGCTCTATCGCGACGAAAGCTAGTTCCCATCACGATTGAGACGCGTTTGATCCGCAAACCGAACAGGGTAGTTACGCTATCATCCGGCCAGCTCTCAGAAACGTCAGAAGTCGAATGTCAATGAGGTAGGAATCCATGATTAAAATTGCATCGACCCAGGCACCTATCGGGGTCATTGTTAAGGGTAGCACCAGCATGGAAGGCATGAAGGCAGGGCAAGTGTTTTCTGCCACGTTAGCTAATGCACTTGGATCGACGCCAAAAGTGGTGATGGCCTTGCCTCCAGTGGCATCTATTCAACACACACCGTTTGATCTTCCATTGAATTTGACCGCTGCTAAGATTTGGCAGCAGCCGAGTATCAATGAGCGTGCGCTCGGACTGCGGGCATACCGTCAAGAACTGCTCGCCTCCAATATTGCGAATGCCGATACGCCTGGATATGTGGCGGTGGATATCGACATTGAAAAGGCCTTAAAAACAGGAAAGTCAAAAGATGACGTTTCCCTGCAATTTCGTCTTCCGGCACAAGGTAGCATTGATGGCAATACCGTTGATATGGATGTTGAACGGGCCCAGTTTGCTCACAATTCCCTCATGTATGAATACAGTGTTGATCGTGTCAAGGGACGCTTCAAGGAAATAGATGACCTTTTGAAAAATACACCATATTAGTAATCCCTACTTGGAAATACTGACAGTAGCAACTGAATGCAACTATCGCAGGCAACGGAAAGATTAAGTCATGGCGTGATCGGGGAAGTACCTGAATGGATACGATCACTCCCAGTTGCATATGCCAGCAGTAGTGATCGCATCCAGTACTCAAAACCGCGTTACTTCTTCATCATGTCCTGACAATCCTTCATCATTTGATCCATTTTTTCATGCATTTTCGGATCCATTTGATGATCCTTTTTTTTGCCCATCTGATGATCCATTCCGGTTTCCGGGGCTTTATTGGCCCCTTGCATCATTTGTGCCTGTTTGGCCTTGCGCCCTTGGTTAATCAGCTGCCAGTCGGGGCCGGCGAAGGCGGGAAATGCAGCGCTAAGGGTGCTGATACAAACCAGCGTAACTAGTAATTTTTTCATGATAAGCTCCTCGATAAACTAATTTGATGTACGTATCGTCATCCCCATGGTCAAGTGGCTAATTCAACCATCGACAATACAAGAGCCGCAGCGCAACTGCGGGAACTTCTGAAATATCAGAAGCAAACGCCGCACTGTCCGTGTGTGAAAAAAAACGCAGCGTTGCAGTGGTAGCAGCGAGATCCGGATAGTCGCCGCTTGCTTTATATACTGCAAAATGTGGTCCTATATAGCAGAAGGCGCATGGCTGGCATCTTGGCATGGCCATCGGCTGCACGATCGCCGCAGATGCACGCATGTCGTATTGCCGTGGAAACGCCGGCACATGGCTGCACCAGATTAAACCAGACAACACTACCGCACACCTCGCGAAATACACGAAGTGCTTAGTCGAGCGGTAGGTGCCAAACGGTCTCATGAAGGCTAACTCTCCTCTGCTGCTGCCGTGGCGGCGGCGCGAATCTGACGCCGGCGTAGCAGCAGATAAACCGCCGGGACCACAAACATGGACAACAGCGGTGCGGTGATCATGCCGCCAACCATCGGCGCGGCGATGCGTTGCATGACCTCCGACCCGGTGCCGGTGCCCAGCATGATCGGCAACAGGCCGGCGATAATGACCGCCACCGTCATTGCCTTGGGGCGCACGCGCAAGACCGCACCTTCACGAATTGCATCGAGCAGATCGGTTTCATTGGCGTTACCATTCACCAGACGTTCCTCCCAGGCATGCTTCAAATAAAGCAGCATGATGACGCCGAATTCGGCCGAGACACCAGCCAACGCGATGAAGCCGACGCCGCCGGCGACTGACAGGTGATAGTCGAGCAACCAGAGTAGCCAAATGCCGCCGGCCAGCGCAAACGGTAGCGTTGCCATGATTAAGGCCGCTTCGTCAAAGCGCTTGAAGGTCAGGTAGAGCAGCACGAAGATAATGAGCAAGGTCGCTGGCACGACGATTTTGAGTTTTTCTGTGGCACGTTCTAAATATTCGAACTGCCCCGACCAAGCAATGGAGTAACCCGCTGGCAATTTGACTTCCCGGGCGACGACTTGCTTCATGTCATACACAGTCGAACTCAAGTCGCGATCGCGAATATCGACATACACCCAGCCTGACAGCCGGGCATTCTCACTCTTGAGCATCGGCGGTCCGTCGTCAATGCGGATCGCGGCGACATCACCCAGCCGGATTTGCGCACCCCGCTCTGTCAGCACCGGTAGCTGGCGCAGTTTCTCGACTGAGTCGCGCACCTCGCGTGGATAGCGCACATTAATCGGGAAACGCTGCAATCCTTCGACAGTTTCACCGATATTGTCGCCGCCGATCGCTGCTGACACCACGCTTTGCAGGTCTGCAATATTCAAGCCGTAGCGGGCGGCCGCGTCGCGATTGATGTTGACGTCGATGTACCGTCCGCCATTCAGGCGCTCGGCCAGCGCCGAGGAGACGCCTGGCACCTTCTTGACTGCGCGTTCTATTTCACCTGTGATGCGGTCAATTTCCTGCAAGCTAACGCCTGCCACCTTGACGCCGACCGGGCTTTTGATGCCGGTGGCCAACATGTCAATTCGGTTGCGGATCGGCGGCACCCAGATGTTGGACAGCCCAGGCACCTTGACGGTGCGATCCAGTTCCTGTATCAATTTTTCCGGCGTCATGCCAGGGCGCCACTGATCGCGCGGCTTGAACTGGATCATGGTTTCGAACATTTCCAGCGGCGCCGGATCAGTGGCGCTCTCGGCTCGGCCGGCCTTGCCGAAGACGCTTTGTACCTCAGGTACCGTTCTGATCAGCCTGTCGGTCTGCTGCAACAACTGCGCGACCTTGCCGGCCGACAGACCGGGCAACGCCGACGGCATGTACAGCACATCGCCTTCATCCAGTGGCGGCATAAATTCGCCGCCGAGTCGACTCATGGGCCAGATCGTGATGGCCGCTACCAGCGCTGCCGCCAGCAAAGTCAGCTTTGGAAAACGCAGTACGACATCGAGCAGGGGGCGGTATAGCGCGATCAGGAAGCGATTGAGGGGATTCTTTTGCTCATCGGGAATCCGGCCTCGGATCAGATAGCCCATTAAAATGGGAATCAACGTCACCGCCAATCCAGCCGCCGCCGCCATCGCATACGTCTTGGTAAAGGCCAGCGGCGAAAACATGCGCCCCTCCTGCGCTTCCAGAGTGAACACAGGAATGAACGAGAGAACGATGATCAAAAGCGAAAAGAACAGTGCTGGCCCAACCTCAACCGCAGCGTCGCCAATGACACGCCAGTGCTCATTGCCCTTCAGCTGTTTACCCGGATGGGCATGATTCCAGACTTCAATATGCTTATGGGCATTCTCGATCATCACCACGGCGGCATCGACCATGGCGCCGACGGCAATGGCGATACCGCCCAGCGACATGATATTGGCGTTGACTCCCTGATAATACATGACGATAAAGGCGATCAGGATGCCGATCGGCAGCGTGATGATGGCCACCAACGCCGAGCGCAAGTGAAACAGGAACAGCGCACAGACCACAGCGACGACAATGAATTCCTCGATCAGCTTTTCTTTCAGGTTGGTCACAGCACGCTTGATCAGATTCGACCGGTCGTAGGTAGGAATGATTTCGACGCCAGGAGGCAGGCTTGCTTTTAGCTTTTCCAGCTTGACCTTGACGGCATCGATGGTTTCCAGCGCATTTTTCCCGGAACGCATGATGATCACGCCGCCAGCAACTTCGCCCTCACCATTCAATTCGGCAATCCCGCGCCGCATTTCAGGCCCGATCTGGATGCGCGCAACATCGCCCAGCCGCACCGATACGCCGGCGTCAGTCGTCATCAAGGGAATCTTGCGGAAGTCGTCCAGCGACTTCAGATAACCGGAGGCCCGTACCATGTATTCGGCCTCGCCCAATTCCAGCACGGAGCCGCCAGTTTCCTGATTGGCTTTCTGCACGGCATCGATAATTTTGCCATGCGGGATGTTAAAGGCGCGCATCTTGTCCGGATCGAGCACGATCTGGTACTGACGCACCATGCCGCCAATGCTGGCCACTTCCGAGACGTTGGACACCGCTTTCAACTCATACTTGAGAAACCAGTCCTGCAAGGCGCGTAATTGCGACAAATCGGTCTTGCCGCTACGGTCGACCAGCGCATATTCATAGACCCAGCCGACGCCGGTCGCATCGGGTCCGAGCGCAGTTTTTGCCTGCGGTGGCAGGCGTGACTGCACCTGGTTCAGATATTCCAACACCCGTGAACGCGCCCAGTACGGATCGGTACCGTCTTCAAACAGAATGTAGACGAAGGAGTCACCGAAAAACGAGTATCCGCGCACTGTCTTGGCACCCGGCACCGACAGCATGGTGGTGGTCAGTGGATACGTGACCTGATTCTCTACGATTTGTGGCGCCTGCCCCGGATAGCTGGTGCGGATAATAACCTGCACGTCCGACAGGTCGGGAATGGCATCGAGCGGCGTGCGCGCCAGCGACCATATGCCCCAGGCCGTAATGAATACAGTCGCCAACAAGACCAGAAAACGGTTGCTGATAGACCAGCGGATCAGTTTTGCGATCATTTTGCCACTCCCGCAGGTGCCTTCATGCCACCCATGGGTTTGTTCTCGGGTTTCGGCGCACCGGAGGTCGGCGCAATGGCCACGATCTCAAAGCTGCCATCTTCGCCTTGTTTGATGTCGAAGGCGACTCGGTCACCTATACCGATATTGCGCGGCATGCCCGTGGAAGGCACTTTGAAGCCCATCGTCATTGCCCCCCACTGCAGCGACGTGATAGGGCCATGCGAGATGGTGATTTCATCCTTGCCGATCTGTTCGACCTTGCCTACCCCATGGTGGCGCGGGGGGGCCTTGTCTGCGTTCGGGGATGGCGTATCGCTCATGCGTGTCGTGGTTCCCTTCAGGCTGGCCTCCGAATCGACCAGGAACTGCGCCGAGACGACCACCTTCTGGCCAGCGGACAGGCCCTTGCGGATTTCGGTGAGACCATTGCCTTCGCTGCCGACCTCCACATCGACGGGCATAAACTTGCCGCCCTCCTGGGCAAGCATGACAACGCTGCGTGTACCCGTCTGGATGACTGCTTCCGATGGCACCTGCAAAACATCGGCGCCACTGTTTGACGCGAAGGTCAGCGTAGCAAACATGCCGGGCAGCAACTGAGCGCCGGGGTTAGACAGCTCCACACGGGCTTTCAGGGTTCGCGTCGCGGCATTAACTTCCGGCAAAATGGCATTCACCGTGCCCTTGAAAATACTTCCGGCTAGCGCTTGTACCCGCGCTTCGACGGCGTCCCCGGGGCGAACCTTGGCCGCCACGCTCTCGGGCACTTCCGCGTTGACCCACACTGTCGCGAGCCCATTGATGCGAAACAGCGGCGCACCGGCGGAGACGGTCATTCCTTCCCGGGCGCCAAGTTCTGCGATCACACCGTTGATGGGTGCTGAGACTGTCAAGCGTGGATGGAGCTTTCCACTCGATTCGACTAGCCGGATTTGCCCGTCACTCATACCAACTAGCCGCATGCGCTGGCGGGCAGCGTCGACCAGGGATGCTGTTTCATTGCCTTGCATACGACGGCTCGCTAGATAGTCTTCTTGTGCCGCGATCCAGTCAGGGACATACAAGTCAGCCAAGGGTTGCCCCTTTTTCACCGGATCGAGCAGGGCACGCGCATACAAGCGCTCTACAAATCCACCGCTGCGCGCCTGCACCAGTGCCACGTCGCGCTCGTCATAGGCGACGTTACCGACGGCAACCAAGCCGCCGGACATCTTTCCTGATGTGACAAGTGCTGTACGCACTCCCAGATTTTGCTGGACCCGCGGGCTGATCGTGACATTACTATCCTCACCATCTCCCGCAGCATAGACGGGCACTAGCGGCATATCCATGAACGGTGACTTGCCGGGTTTGTCAAACTTCTGGCCCGGCACCATGGGGTCATGCCAATATAGTGGTTTCTTGTTGGCAGCACTCGCGGCGCCTGCTGCGTTGCCGGATACTGCCTTGACGTCACCTGGAGATACTGCTTCATGTGCTTGTCGTACGCCAAACTGGTAACCGGCATAAGCGACCGCTGCAAGGGCACCCGCAAGTACCAGGACGCGTAATTTTTTATTGTTCATTTGAATTCCTGCTGGCGATGTACTGCGGAAATCTGCGTGATTGCGATGTCGGGAAAGAGAAAGCGAAGCTGTGCCCAGAACTGGGCTGTATTCATCTGCAACTGCAGCAACTGAACGTGCATGTCCGCACTGTTACGCCTGGCCGCGAGCACCTCAGCCAAAGAGGCTTTTCCGCCACGATAGGAGGCCAGGACTGCCTGGCTTCGCTCGTCGGCAAGGGGCAACAGCTGGAGCGCGTAGCGCTCGCTACGTTCTTGGCCGCTCCTCCATTCGATGAGCAAGGCACGGATGTTGGCGGCATCTTCTCGCAGAAGTTCGTCGCGTTCGCTCCTCGCTTGTTCGACCAAGGCAAGTTTGGAGCTTAGCTCGCGGTCCTGCCGGTTCTTGCGATCCCACTGCAATGGCAGGGACAGGCCAACGGAGACCATGTTCGAATAGGCCGCGCCGCGCTGCTGGAATGCAAACTCGATACTCCAGTCCGGGCGCCGGTTCGCTTGTGCCAGATTGACGTCGGCCTGGGCGGCTTCTTCCTGCCGATTCAACACCATGATCTGCGGGCGGTGCGCCAGTTCGGTATCGAGCAAGGCCGGATCCAGAGGGATGGTGCCCAGGTCGGGCATGCTGGCCTCGGCAAGTTCGCCGCTGCTGCCGGTCCAACGCACCAGCATGTTTTTTGCCGTGTTGAGGTCGCGCTCGACCTGGCTGGTTCGATCTTCGATGGTTAACAAGGCAGATCGCGCAGCCAGCACGTCGGCCTGGCTGCCACGCCCGCCCCGATAGGCGGCCGTAGCGGCGTCAATTTCCTGGCGGGAAAAGACCACTTGTTCTGTCAGAACAACTGACATTTTCCGAATGTAGTAGACGTTGAGCCAGGAGATCGCCGTGTCGCGCTGAATCGCGGCGAGTGCGACATCTTTTTGCGCCTGCGCCTTGTCGGCTTCGCGCTCAAGACGTGCGGAACGCCAGCGCAATTTATCGGCGCGCGTCAGTTCCTGCGAAATGCCGATGCGACGCATCGTCATGAAATCTCCGCTCAAACTAAAGCGATCGCTGCCACTTAAGGGCACATTATCGATGCCGACCTTGAGAGTGGGATCGGGGCGCTGCGCCACCGCTACCGCCATTTCATGTGCAGCGACAGTGGCCTGGTCCTGCGCATGAAGTTGGCGCGAGCGGACGACAGCCTGCTGCAGCGCCTCGGTGAAGGTGACCGGCTGGGGGGCCGCGCGCGCATCATGAACGAAGGCAAGCAGCGGAACAGTAAGGGCGAGAGTTAACGCCGTCTTCATGAATGGGTGAAGGCGGACGACGCGTGCATGCGTATGCACGGTGTACGGGAATGACATGGCAGCTCCAGAATGCGATGGGAAGCAACGCCTTGTCGAATCCGACAAGGCGATGACGATCTAGGCAGTCTGGAGTATCAAATACGGAAACAGCAATGGCGGATAGCGATAGGCGGTGCCGTCGGTCTCGCCAAGGTAATGAGCAAAGGAGGTTTTGCTGAATACACTACGGGAGTGTCATAAATAGCTAACGTCAAAAGCAGGACAACAGGGACGAAAGATGGGTGGTCGGCGACAGGTGTCTTGTCCAGCGACTGCCTGGATGCATCTCCCACAGCATAAATTTGACACAACGTCGACTGGTCAGTGTCCATGCCAGCGCAATCTGTCATCGCGGGCATCGCAGATGCCCCAACACCTGCGGCTACAACAGAGCCACCGCCTCCCATCGGTACGCCAGGGCACAGGTACGAAGCAACCGCATGCTGCATGAACAGCATGCTAAGTATCGCGACAAGAGTCGTGAACAATCGCACTGTGCGGGAGGTCTTCATAAACTATCTATATGGACGGTATTCGTAGCCTAGGTTGTATCAAACCCACTGTCAAGGTATTGCTGCGCTGCACTTGACCGTGAGCAAGTACGGATCCGAATGACAGGTATCATCACTATACGCATTACCATAATGGGAAGCTCAAAGACATATGTCGCCGGATTGGAATGCTTTACGTTTAATTGCTTGACAAAAAACTTGCAATCGATGCACCATTTCCGGCAATTCCTTCACTGGACCGGTGTCGACTGATTTCAATGACGAATATTCATGAAACGGCTTATCCACGCCTGAAACAAGAGTTCACTGAGCAGGAGCTCGGGGCGATCTACACGCCTTCGCGCGCTCAAATTGACCATATCTTCACTCTGTATCGCCAAGCATCGCATCGTACTTTTTTGCTGATCCAACTTATGCTGCTGCAAAGGCTTGGATATTTCGTCCCCTTGTCGAGCGTCCCGGCTATCGTGGTGCGGCATATCTGCGAACATAGCGGTCTGCGCGTTCCGGCCAAACGGGCACTGGCACAATATGATCAATCCGGTAGCAAGACAATACACCAGCGCCGTCTGCGCGGGTATGTGGGGATCCGGGTGATGGACTCGTCCGATGAATACTGGTTGGAAGATCAGGCCCTGCAGGCTGCCCATACCAAGCAGGAGCTACCCGACATTATCAATGTCCTGATTGAGGAGTTGGTCCAGCGTCGCCTGGAACTGCCTGGATTCACCTACTTGTTCAGGCTGGCTCGCCAGTCCCGCACCAGCGTCAACGACGGCATCTATAAGGCCGTGGCTAGCGAATTGCCAACATGCGTGGTCGAGCGTTTTGAACACATGCTCTCTGCCGGTGAGAACCTGCGCATATGGGATAGCCTCAAACGCGAGCCGAAGCAGCCCAATGTGCGTGCGGTGACGGATTTCTTGGCCCACATTGACACCATGATCGCGCTGGCGCAGGACCTGCCCAATACTGAGGCCATCGCCGCAACCAAGCGTGAACAACTCGTTTTGGAGGCGCGTGCCCTGGATGTGGCGGAAATGCGGCGGATCAAGCCTCTCAAGCGCCACACCCTCATCGTGCTGCTGATTCAAAGCCAGTTACAGAAGGCAATGGACGATATCGCCGAAATCTTCATCAAGACCATCCGCAGTTTGCATAACGGCGCCGAGGAACGGTTGCGGCAATATCACCTGCAGCACGCCGAACAGATTGAGCGTTTGATCGGACAGTTCCGCGAAGTGCTGACCGTCCTGAGCGAAGAGGCCAGCGAAGAGGAGCGCGTCGCCCGGGTCGAGCAATCCCTCGACGGGGATCTGGCGGCATGGATTACTGAATGCGACGAGCACATGGCGTATGCTGGCAATAACTATTATCCGTTCATGCTGGTCGGGTATGTTGGCAAGCGCAGCCTGCTCTTCAAGTGCCTCGAAGCGCTCAGCCTGAAATCCAGCTCCCAGGATCAGAGCCTGCTGGCAGCGATCGCCATCATCCAAAAGCATCGCTCCAGCCACAAGGAACAACTGCCAGCGGCAGAAGGTGCGCTACCTGAATTGGCACTGGACTGGATGTCAGATAAGTGGCGCAAGCTGGTTTTTGGCCGAGTCGCAGCCAACGCCCCAGCGAGTGTGCATCGCAAGTATTTCGAACTCGCCGTGATGACGGAAGTCATGGATGAACTCAAGTCGGGCGATCTGTACGTCGAGCACAGCGGCGACTACGATGATTATCGCAACCATTTGGTGGGATGGGAAGAATACGAGCGCGAGGTTAAAGCCTATGGCGAACTAGTAGGGCTGCCGGTAGAGGCACAGGCTTTTGTCGCGCAGTTGCGGGAAAAATTGGGCAACCTGGCGCGCGACGTCGACAGCCGCTTCCCGGAGAATAGCCTTGCCGATATCGACGGGAGCGGCATTGTGATCCGTCGCATGGAGCGTCCAAAGCCGCCGCCCGAACTTAACGCCATCGAGCAGATGGTCACCAATGAAATGGATCCGGTGAGCATCCTTGATGTATTGACCGAGACTGAAAAATGGTTGGACTTGCATAAACTCTTTGGTCCGTTGTCCGGCTTCGAGGCCAAAGTAGACGATCCGCGCAAGCGCTTCATCACGACGTTGTTTTGCTATGGTTGTAACCTGGGCGCCACGCAGACCGCGCGCTCGATCAAGGGCTTGAGCCGCAAGCAGGTGGCCTGGCTCAATCTCAAGCATGTCACCGAGCAGCGCCTGGACAAGGCGATCGTCAAGGTGATCAATGCATACAACCGCTTCGCGTTGCCACGTTATTGGGGGTCGGGAAAGAGCGCGTCGGCCGACGGTACCAAATGGAATATTTACGAGGCTAACCTGCTTTCCGAATACCATATCCGCTACGGTGGATACGGGGGCATTGGCTACTACCATGTGTCCGACAAGTACATCGCGTTGTTCAGCCACTTTATTCCATGCGGCGTCTATGAGGCGGTTTACATCCTTGATGGCCTGATTAACAACCAATCGGATATCCAGCCAGATACGCTGCACGGCGATACGCAGGCCCAAAGCACGCCTGTGTTTGGCCTGGCCTCGCTGCTGGGTATCGACCTGATGCCGCGCATCCGCAATATCAAAGATCTGGTGTTCTTCAAGGCGGACAAGGCCGACCAGTATGACAATATCGGCAGCTTGTTCCGTGGATCGATCGATTGGGAACTGATCGCGCGCCATCTGAAGGACATGCTGCGCGTCGTCATTTCCATTAAAGCGGGCAAGATCGCGCCATCGACGATCCTGCGCCGCCTAGGCACGGCTAGCCGCAAGAACAAGCTCTACTACGCGTTCCGCGAGCTCGGCAGGGTACATCGGACCATGTTCCTGCTCAAGTACATCAATGACGCGGAACTGCGTCGTACCATACATGCCGCAACCAACAAGAGCGAGGAATTCAACGGCTTCATCAAATGGCTGTTTTTTGGGGGCGAAGGCATCATTGCCGAAAACGTTCGGCACGAACAACGCAAGGTTATCAAGTACAACCAGCTCGTTGCGAACATGGTCATCCTGCACAATGTCCATGCGATGACGCGGCTCCTCAAGGCAATACAAGCCAAAGGATATGTGCTAACGGAGGAGGTGCTTCGCGGCTTAGCGCCATATCGTAAAGGGCACATCAACCGGTTCGGCGAATACATGCTGGACCTTGAGCGCGAGGTGGCCCCGATGAATTACAAAGTCGAATTTACTAAATAAATCAATTGGTTAGACTTCTTTTTGCGGAAAAATCCGCAATCCCGGCCGGCCCTCCGACAGCAGCAAGGGGCCGGCGATGCCGGACAGCATGACGGCGCCCAGGCCGGCCGCCTTCAGGACCAGCCGGCGATTGATTTGTTGTGGATGCATGGTTGTTGTTTACTTCAATAAAAGTTGAGCTGGCGCCAAGGCATTGCGATTCAGTACGAATTTGCCCACCACCTCGGCTAGCTGGCCCGCCTGCGCCTGCAGCGAGGCGGCAGCGGCGGCCGATTGCTCGACCAGCGCCGCATTCTGCTGGGTCACGCTGTCCATCTGCACGATGGCCTGGTTGATCTGCTCGATGCCCACCGTCTGTTCGCCGCTGGCGGCCGTGATTTCGGCGATGATGTCGGACACGCGGCGCACGCTGTCGACCACTTCCATCATGGTGGCACCGGCCGTGTCGACCAGTCTGGCGCCGCTGTCGGCCTGTTCGACCGAGGCGGTGATCAGTTCCTTGATTTCCTTCGCGGCCTGGCTGGAGCGCTGGGCCAGGTTGCGCACTTCGGTGGCGACCACGGCAAAGCCCCTGCCCTGCTCGCCCGCGCGCGCCGCTTCCACGGCCGCGTTCAGGGCCAGGATATTGGTCTGGAAGGCGATGCCGTCGATCACGCCGATAATGTCGACGATCTTTTTCGACGAGGCATTGATGGCGCCCATGGTCTCGACCACCTGCGCCACCACCGCGCCGCCACGGCTGGCGACAGTCGAAGCCGACAAGGCCAGGCTGTTGGCCTGGCGCGCATTGTCGGCGTTCTGGCGCACGGTGCCGGTCAGCTCTTCCATCGACGAGGCCGTCTCTTCCAGCGAACTGGCCTGCTCTTCCGTGCGCGACGACAGGTCCAGGTTGCCGGCCGCGATCTGCACGCTGGCCGTGGCCATCAGGTCGGTACCCGAGCGCACCTGGCCGACAATCTCCTGCAAGCCGTCATTCATGCTGCGCAGGGCCGCCAGCAGCTGGCCCGTTTCATCGGTGCCGCCGACCTCGATGCGGCTGGTCAGGTCGCCGGCGGCCACGGTACGGGCGATGGCCACCGCGCGGTGGATCGGTACCGTCACGCTGCGCGTGATAAACCAGGCGATGCCGGCGCCGAACAGCACGGCCAGCGTCGCCAGGCCCACCGTCAGGTTGCGGGCGAACAGATAAGACCGGGCGGACAGCACGCTGGCTTCCTCGTTCAGCCGCGTCTTGATGGCGACCAGGGCCATCAGTTCCTTGCTCCAGCGGACCTGCAAGGGTTTGAGCTCCTGGAACAGCACGCGGGTCGCCTGCTCGTTGTCATTGGCCTGGCCCAGCGCAATCACCTTTTGCATGACGGGCGCGGCCGCCTCGCTGGCTGCGCCTACGCGGGCCAGGGCCTGGCTTTCTTCGTCGGTCACGCCGAATTGCGCAAATGCGTCCCGCAAGGCTTTTTCCGCCGTCGCGTAGCGCCTGGCGTGCTCGTCAAACAGGGCCGCCTCGGCATCGATATCGGCTTTTTCCTGCAACAGCACCAGGTTGCGCAGGGCCAGCATGCGGTTCGAGACGCCAAAGCGCATGGCGGTGGCCGCATTGGCCTCGACATTGCTGGCCCTGGTGATATAGTCGATTTCCCCCTGCAGCATGGCCATGCGGCTGATGCCGAGGGCCGCCACGCCTACCAGCATGCACAGCACGATGGCGAACGCGGCGCCCAGGCGGGTGCCGATCTTCAGGTTGGCGATTTTCATGCTGATACTTTCCGGCGACGGCGGCGCACGATCAAAACAACGATGGCGATAACGGCCAGCAACCCCGCGGCCATGCCCAGGCGCGCCAGCAGCAACAGGTGCGATGCCGGGCCACCCTGGCGGATGACTTCCACGTCACTCGCCTTGACGGTGGCCGCGTCCGCACCGGCGCCATATTGCACCTGGACATAGTTGGCCAGCGAGGCGATCTCGTCATTGGACAGGCTGTTCAGCGCGTTGGCCTGCTTGCCGAACGGCGGCATAAAGACGTGGCCCTCCTGCGTCTTGCGATCCACCCCCAGCAAAATGGTCGCCAGCAGATTGCTGGTGTTCACCGTGGCCGAGTTGTGGAACAGGCTCGGGT
Organism: Janthinobacterium sp. PSPC3-1; assembly: GCF_049896105.1. Classification (NCBI taxonomy): domain Bacteria; kingdom Pseudomonadati; phylum Pseudomonadota; class Betaproteobacteria; order Burkholderiales; family Oxalobacteraceae; genus Janthinobacterium; species Janthinobacterium sp. PSPC3-1. The sequence continues at coordinate 14,037 of NZ_JAFCTQ010000039.1, forward strand.
AGTAACTATCCTTCGTGCCTTGCGCGCTGGCGCCGTGGCAGGACGCGCAGTTGGCCGAAAACAGCTGGGCGCCTTGCAGCTGGCCCTGCATGGCGGTCTTGTAGCCGACGCCGCGCAGCTGGTCCAGCGCATGGCCGGGCTGACCCTGGCCGAAACGCGCGGCTTTTTCGCCACTGTCGACCGGCGGCACGCTCTTGATATAGGTGGCGATCGCCTGCAGGTCGCCGTCCGTCATCTTGCTGAAGCTGAAACTGATCGCTTCGGCCATGCTGCCCGCCGCCTGCGCCTTGCCGGCGATGCGGCCGGTGCGCAGGTATTGCACCAGTTCCGCTTCGGTCCAGCCGCCGATGCCGGCCGTGGCGTGCGAGGTGATATTCGGCGCATACCAGCTGCCCACTTGCGCGCCGCCGAGGAACTCGCCCGCTTTCTCCTGCATCAGCACGCCGCGTGGCGTATGGCAGGTGCTGCAGTGGGCCGCGCCTTCGGCCAGGTAGCGCCCGCGCTGCCATTGTTCCGAACGGGCCGGTTCCGGCGTCAACGGCTTGTCGTTGAGGAACAGCGCATTCCACACATGCATCGAGGAACGGATATTCATCGGGAATGGCAGGCTGGTCGTCGTAGTTGCCTTATCAACTGGCTCTACGCCCTGCATAAAGTAGGCGTACAAGGCATGCACGTCGGCGTCGCTCATGATGGCGTACGCCGTGTACGGCATGGCCGGATACAGCGGCGCGCCATCGGCGCGGATGCCCTTGCGCAAGGCGTCGGCAAATTGCTGCTCGGTATAGTTCCCTATGCCGAACTGTTTGGACGGCGTGATATTGGTCGACACGATCTCGCCCACCGGCGACGCCATGCGCAGCCCGCCCGCCATCGGCGTGCCATTGTGCACGCTATGACAGGCAATGCAGTCCGAGGCCGTGGCCAGGTAGCGGCCCTGTTCGATCAGCGCCGGCGAAAAGGCCGCCGCGCTGGCCTGCAGTGCCAGCAGGCTGGTCGCTGCCAGAAAACACAGTTTTTTCAAGGTGGTCATGCCGCACCCCGCAGTTGGCGCACGATGGCATCGGCCGCCTTCAGGCCCAGCGACACCATGGTGATGGTGCTGTTGCCGCAGGCCGTGCTGGCCATGGCGCCGCCACCGGGCAGGAACAGATTGTCGTGGTCGTAGGCGCGGCAATCGGCGTCGACCACGGAATCAGCCGCATCGAGGCCCATGATGGTGCCACCCATGATGTGCTTGCTTTGGGCAAATTTCGGGCTGATCTTGATGTCCGTGGCGCCCATCGCTTCGGCGATGCGCTTGCCGATCGGCAAGGAATAGACTTCCGCCGCCTTGCGCGTGTAGTCGCCGACGTCATAGTGGATGGCCGGCTTGGGCAGGCCCAGCCAGTCTTTCTTGTTCGACAGGGTCAAGCGGTTGTCGGCCTGCGGCAATACCTCGTGGGCCAGCACGATATCGGCCGTGCAGGCCGTCATGCGGCGAATTTCCGCATCCAGCGACTTGCCGACCAGCCCTTGTTTCAGGGCATTGAAGGTGACGAAACGGTTGCGGGCAAAATTATTGAAGCGGAAATAGGCGCCCGCGTGTTCCGAGCGGAAATCGCCCTGCGAGGTTTCCATGATCCCGCTGTTGACCACCGGACCCACGCCGGCCCAGTACGGCTCGGCCAGGGTCAGGGTCATGGTCAGCTGCGGATGATCCATCATGTTGCGGCCCACCTGGTCGGAGCTGTTGGCCAGGCCGTTCGGGTTGCGCGGATTGGCCGACATCAAGAGCAGCTTGGCCGTTTCGATGCCATTGCAGGCCAGCACGAAGAGTTTGCCCGTGATGCGGTGGCTCTGCTTGTGCTCGTCGAAATAATTGACGGCTTCGATCTTGTTGCCGGCCGTGGTCTCCACCTTGTACACGACGGCATTGGCCGTAATGGTCGCGCCCTTCGCTTCCAGGCGCGCCAGCGCCGTGGCCGCGTCGTATTTGGCGCCCACCGGGCAGACCGGCACGCAGTTGTTGTTGGCGCAGCAGGCTGGCCTGTCGTCATACGGCATGCCGCTGTTGCGCGCCTGGGCCGTCGGGATATTGTGGTAGCCGAGGGTTTTCACCACCTCGGTAAAGCGCTGCTCGCCGGGGCCGAACGGCAGCGGCGGCATCGGATACGGCTTCGAGCGCAGCGGCGGCCATTGTTCGGCCGGGTCCGACGGGCCGCAGATGCCCAGCAGGTATTCGGTGCGCGCGTAATACGGCTCCAGCGTCGCATAATCGAAGGCCCAGTCGCGGCCCACGCCATAGCGCGTGCGCAGCTGCATGTCCGCCGGCGTCAACCGCCAGCAGGTGCCGGCCCAGTGCCAGGTGGAACCACCCGCGTAGCGGATAAAGGTCTGGGCGTAGCGGTCGGGGCCGCTCAGTTGCAGATACGACTCTTCCGCCGTATCGCTGGACGGCATCGGGTGCGGCGCCCATGGGGCCGGCGGATAGCAGGACGAGGGGTCGCCCTTCAGGGCCAGCGGCAGGTTGCGGAAATTCTCGACGATTTCGGCGCGCGTCACGCGCGGGCCCGCTTCGAGCATCAGCACTTGCAGGCCGGCGTCGAGCAGCTGCTCGGCAATCGCCACGCCGACCACGCCGGTGCCGACGATAACCACGTCGGCGCTTGTTAATTTGGACATATTCTTGAACTTTTCGGGTTTAAAAGTGCGGCATCGGCGACAGCGGCACGATGGCGCGGCTCCACTGGTTGGGGCCGGATACGCCGTAGGACGGGATCGCCACCACGTCGCCGGTGGTCTTGTAGGTCAGCGCTTCTTCGTAGGCGAAGACCTGGGCGTCCTTTTTCGGCGACGAGCAGCCCGTGTACCAGGCAAAGATGATCCAGTGGGCGAAATCCTGCAGCGGGCCGGCCGGGATATCGGCAAAAAAGCCTTCCACCTCGGTGGCCTGCCTTGCCGTGGCAATCGCGATAATGGCCGCCATCATGTTGGCGCCGTCCGGATACTTGACGGCGGCCGCCCTGGCGATGCGCGCTCCGACGCCGGGGTTCAAGCGATGGTTGACCAGCAGGCCGGACAAACGCATGAAGGCGGCGTTATCCACTGCGGGCGCGGCGGCCGGCGCGGCAATGCTCCAGGTCACCCAGGCGCCGGTCAGCGCCGCCGCGCCCAGCAAGAACTTGCGGCGCGACGGCATCGATGATGGCGGGCGCTCAGAATGCATGGCGCACGCCGACCATGAACACATTCTGCTTGCCGTTCGACGACGGCGTGGACACCTGCGAGTCGCCCACCAGGGCCACCGCATCGATTTGCGTCACGCCGTCGGCCGCCAGGGTCTTGCCGCGCGCGTGCTGGGTCGCTTCCAGGATATAGATGGCGGTGCGCTTGCTGAACCAGTAGGTTTGCTGGAATGACAGCTGGCGGTAGTCGGCCGCGTCCTGCACGCCGTTGGCCTTGGTGGCGCGCGTGTAGGCCAGGCCGGCGCCGAACTGCCACGGCGTGGCGGTTTTCCAGTTGGCCAGCAAGGCGGCCGTGTTGAAGATGGCCGTGCCCTGGAAGCGCGAGCTCGCGTTGGGACGGTATTGCACGTTGCTCAGGTTGCCACCGAGGGTCACCGCGCCCAGCTGGTACGAGGTGGCCGCCGCCAGGTATTGCACTTCCTTCGCCGACAGATAGCCGACGTTGATCGGCGACTTGGAGAAGCTGCTGGAGGTGGTCGGGTCCCAGGTGGCCTGGTTGGGGCCGTTTTTCAGCACCTGGTACGCCAGCGCGTGGTGCCAGGCGCCCGTGTCGTATTTGACGGCCGCGCTCATGGCGCCGCCGCTGCCCGTGTGGCCGGCCTGTTCGCCGGACGCCACCATCAGGCCGATGCTGGCGCCGCGCCAGTCGGGCGAGATGTATTTGACGGAGTTATTGTGGCGCACGGTAATATCGAAACCGTCGATATCGCCCGCATGCGCGCCGGTGGCGCCGGTCACGGCAGGCACCGGTCCCAGCGGATTGAGGAAGGCGAAGTATGGCGAATACTGGCGGCCCATCGTCAAAGTACCATAGCGCTTGTCGGCCAGGCCGATAAAGGCCGCGCGGTTGAACAGGCTGCCGCTTTGCGCCGCCGCGCCGTCATCGATGTTGTAGCCAGCTTCCAGCTGGAACAGCGCTTGCGTGCCGCCGCCCAGGTCTTCCGTGCCCTTGAAGCCGAGACGGCTGCCGTCCTTGCTACCGCTGCGCACATAGGTGCTGGAATTGCCCTTCTGGTTGCTGGTGTAGGCCAGGCCGGCGTCGGCGATGCCGTAGACGGTGACGTTCGACTGGGCCACGGCAGTGCCACAGGCGCCCGACAGCACGATGCCGCCCAGGAGGAAAAGTTTGTTCTGTTTCATATTCAAGTCCATGCTTCAAGTCAGGGCCAGCGTGAGCGGCCGGAAAAACGCGCCAGGCTGCGGCGCAAAATCAAATGCGGGAAACGGCTTTCCAGTGGAACAGCTTGTCGATAAAGATCACGATCGCCGGCGTCACCAGGGCGATATACATATTGTCGATGCCGTAAGGGTTGTCCAGCAGATACCAGATGGTGGTGGTCACGGTGGCCGCCAGCAGGCCGGCGGTGGCGCCGCGGTTGCTGGAAAAGAAAGGCAGGTAAAAGCCGATCATGGCGACGATGGAAATCGACAGGCGCAAGGCGCGCGTAAAAAACGACAGCTGCAGCAGGCCCGGGGCAAAAAACACGAACACCAGGGGAATAAAGCCGATCAGCAGCGCCATGCGGCGCGTGGCTAGGAATTCGCGTTCCGGCGTGGGCTGGCACAGCGGCACGTAAAAGTCGCGCACCACCAGCGAGGAAATCGCCAGCGCCACGGTGCTGACACTGATAAAGATCGACGCCACCAGGGCCACAGTGACAAACCCGGCCAGCCAGACATTCATGCTTTGCAGGAACACCGGCAGCGCATACAGGCTGTCCATGTGCGGGTACAGATAGCGCGCCGCCACGCCGATCAGGCCCAGCGCCAGGCTGACCGGTATCGCCAGGCCGGCGGCAATAAACGTCGAGCGCCGCGCCGCCTCGGCATTCGGGGTCGAGGCGATCGCCTGGATAATGTATTGGGTGGAAAACACGGAACCCAGGGTGCCGATGAAATAGGCGACGATGGTGGTGGCGCCCAGTTCGCCATCCCAGGAAAAATACGAGACCGGCAAGGCTTGCATCATCGGCGACAGGCCACCCGTCAGCTGCAGCGCCACGCCCAGCACCACCAGCACGCCTAGGTATTTGACGGCGCTGTGGATCAGGCTGACATAGGCCAGGCTTTTCATGCCGCCAAAGGCAAAATAAAAGGTGCTGACGGCGGCGATCACGCAGGCCGCCACCGGCAAATCGGTCTTCAGCACCACGGCGATCGAGGCGGCGCCACTGATATAGTTGCCCACATTCACCAGCAGCAGCGCGTAGATCATGATCAGCGACACCACCAGCTGGGTCGACTTGCCATAGCGCTTGAAAATCGCGCCCGAAATCGTGCATTCACCGGTGTTGTACAGGCGCTTGGCCAGCAGCCAGCCGAACAGCGGAAAGGCTGCCGCCGCGCTCAGCACCGCCCACGAGGCCGCCATGCCCGATTCGAACGCGCCCTGGGCCGTGCCGACGGTGGACTTGGCGCCGATAAATTCGGACAGCATCAAAACGCCGACCACGGTAGCCGGCACGGTACGCCCGCCCACCATGAACTCGCTGGCCGTGCGGCTGCGCGAGCGCACCGTCAGCCACGAGGTCCAGCCGATGTAGGCGATGACCATGGCAATGATGATGGCGGTGTCGCCTGAACTGAACGTGCCCATCAGGATTTACTGCGCCGCGCTGGAGGCATAGCCGCCGGTGGCCTGCAGCGCGCGCGCCAGGGTAGACGCCGCCTGCATCACGGCGCCGGCGGTGCCGGTTTCGAATTGCTGCAAGCTGGTTTGCCAGACGGGCGCGGCCACGCTGAGGGCGGCGATCGGCAAGCCGTCGATATCGAACACGGGCGCCGCCACCACATACACGCCGGAGACGTTTTCCTGGTCCGACACGGCATAGCCGCGCGCGCGCACGGTGTCCAAACGCTGCACCAGCGCATCGATATCGGTCAGGGTGGTGGCGGTGCGCTTGATCAGCGGCTGGCCGCGCAGCACGCGCAGCTGCGCTTCGCGCGGCAGCCAGGCCAGGATCGCCTGCCCCACCGCGCTGGAATACGCCGGCACCCGGCTGCCGATGCGCACATCCACGCCCAGCTGCGTCAGCCCCGCCTGCACGCGCTCGGCATACATCACGTCGCTGCCATCCATCACGGCCACCGAGGCGGCTTCATTGACTGCGCCCACCAGGCCGCGCAGGATGGGCCGCGCCAGGGTGCGCAGGTCGGAACGGGCGATCGCATGGAAACCCAGGTCCAGCACTTTCAGCGACAATCGGAACAGGCGCGAGTTGTCGACCTTTTCCACATAGCCGATCTCGACCAGGGTATTGAGGAAGCGAAACGCGGTGGCATTGTCCATGCCGCATTTGCGCGCCACTTCGGCCATCGTCAGCTCGGCTTCCTGGGCCGTAAACGCCTGCAGCACCTTGAAGCCCTTGGCCAGCGACTGCACCGTGTTCTTGGCATTGGCGGGCGCCGGCTTGCCGTTATCAAATGCTGATTGATCTGTCGTATTCACTGCTTCCCCTTTAATAATTCGGAATGCGAATTATAGTTTGAATCTTGTAGGGGAAGATTCCCCGGATGGCCACTTTTCCTGCCGGCGCATGTTGTTTGATAAACCGACTAATTCGGATGGCGAACTTTTATTCGCACTACTGACCGTAAAAAATGCCGATTCGATCGGCGGCAGTGTAGGACTTGCTGGTATTGATGCGGTACAGCTATTGCCCTTCCGCAAAATTATACGCCGTTTACCAGAAAAAATTTGATTTTGATCAAAAATACTATAAGACATAAGACAGCGGAACGCGGGCAAAACAAGGCATGCCCTGGCCCGCAGAGGGGCCAGGGCGCTCGTTTTACTGTCAAGTCAACTGAATATTTTGCACTCACCCGAACGGCGAAAGTGCTGGGGTCGGCGCCCCCTCGTACGCTGGCAATGACCTTTGCGTTAGCGGGATTGAGGGTCTGACCCTGGCTGTTCAAGGGGTTGTTGTTCTGCCGGCGTTTACCCCAAAACAGCCGCTGGATGTTACGGCAGCACCGCCTGCAGGCTGGCAAAGTCATAAGGTTTGAGCAACACGGCATCGGCCGGCGCGCCGTCGATTTTTGCCTGGCCGCTGGCAATCACGATATGGATGGACGGCTGCAAGCGGCGCGCCGCCTCGGCCACGGCCGCGCCGGACAGGCCCGGCAAGCCCAGGTCGGTGATCAGGATATCGAATGGCGCCGTTTCCAGCGCGGCCAGCGCCGCAGGGCCGTCGACCGCCGCCCGCACTTCGTGGCCCAGCAGTTGCAGCATGTCGAAGGTGATGGCGCGCACCGCCTCTTCGTCCTCGACCAGCAGTATCCTGCGCGCGGCAGGGGCCGCTGGCGCCGTTGGCCTGGCATCGGGCGGCGCGACCGGCGCGGCCGGCTTGCGGTTGCCCAGCACCTGGCGGATCTTGCGCGCCAGGCTGTCGCGCGAATATGGTTTGCCCAGCAATTCCACGCCCGGGTCGAGCCGGCCGCCATGCACGATGGAGTTTTCCGTATAGCCCGACGTAAACAGCACGGCCAGGTTGGGCAGCAGTTCGACGGCCTTGCGCGCCAGGTCGGCGCTGCGCAGCGGGCCGGGCATCACCACGTCGGTAAACAGCAGGTCGACCGCGATGCCGCTTTCCAGAATCGACAGCGCCGCGGCCGCATCGTTGGCTTTCAGCACGCGATAACCGAGTTCGCCCAGCATTTCCACCACGATGGCGCGCACTTCCTCGTCGTCCTCGGCCACCAGGATGGTTTCCTCGCCGCCGGCCGCCTCGTCCATCACTACGGTTTCCTGGCGTGCCTCCTCATCCATCGAGCGCGGCAGATAGACCTTCACCGTGGTGCCCTGGCCAAGTTCGCTGTAGATCTTGATATGGCCGCCCGACTGCTTGACGAAGCCATATACCATCGACAGGCCCAGACCGGTGCCCTTGCCTTCCGGCTTGGTCGAAAAGAAGGGATCAAACGCGTGCGCCAGCACTTCGGCGCTCATGCCACAGCCGGTGTCGGTGACGGATAACGTCACATACTGGCCGGGCGACACTTCCGCGTGGTTGCGGCAATACGGCTCGTCCAGGTAGGCGTTGCCCACCTCGATCGTCAGCCGGCCCGGGCCAGCCATGGCGTCGCGCGCATTGATGGCCAGGTTCAGCAAGGCCGTTTCCACCTGCGTCGGGTCGACCAGGGTATTCCACAGTCCGCCCGAGACGATGGTCTCGATATCGATCGGCTCGCCCAGCGCATGGCGCAGCATGTCTTCCATGCCGGTGATCAGCCTGCCGATCTTGAGCACGCGCGGCTCCAGCGCCTGGCGCCGGCCAAAGGCCAGCAGGGAACTGGCCAGCTTGGCGCCCCGGTTCACGCCGCCGATGGCGTTTTCCACCCACTGCGCCGCGCGCGGATGGGCGAACGGCACCGTGGCCAGCATCTGCAGATTGCCGGAGATCACCTGCAGCAGGTTATTGAAATCATGCGCCACGCCGCCCGTCAGCTTGCCGATGGCGTCCATCTTCTGCGACTGTTCCAGCGCCTTTTCGGTCTGCTTCATCGCCTGCGCGGCGGCGCGGTCATAGGTAACGTCGCGCGCCACGGCGTGGATATACTGCGCGTCGGGCACGGCGCTCCAGGACAGGATGCTGTAGCCGCCGTCCTTGCGCAGGTAGCGGTTCTCGAACTGGATGGTGCGCTCGCCCGAGGCCATCACCCGCACCCTTGCCAGGGTGTCTTCGCGGTCGTCAGGATGGACGAATTGCATCAGCGACTTGCCCAGCACTTCGGGCTTGCTCCAGCCCAAGAGGCGGCCGAAGGCGGGATTGAGCGACATCACGTTGGCGTCGAAATCGCTGACCAGCATGATTTCGTTCGACAATCGCCACATGCGGTCGCGTTCGGCGGTGCGCATGCTGACCTGCTCGGCCAGGGTGGCGTTCAGGTGTTCCAGCTTGAGGGTATTGAGCTTCTGGTCCTCGATATCGGTATTGGTGCCGATCCAGCTGATGACATTGCCGGCCTCGTCGCGGATCGGCAGCGCGCGGATCAGATGCCAGCGGTACTGGCCGTCATGGCGCAGCACGCGGTACTCCATTTCGTAGGTGGCGCCGCTGTCGACCGAGGCGCGCCAGCGCGTGATGGCGTCGACCATGTCGTCCTGGTGCACGATGGACGGCCAGGTGTCCGCGTTCAACTGGCCTGGCGCGATGCCGCTATAGGCATGGATCTGCTGGTTGAACCAGTCCAGCCTGCCGTTCGCATCGGCCGACCAGACCTGGTTGGGCATGGCCTGCGCCCACACGCGAAAGCGCGATTCGCCTTCGCGCCAGGCTTTTTCAGCCAGCACCTTCTGCGTCACGTCCGAGCCCTGCACGAAGATGCCGAACACGGCGCCGTCCTCGTCCTTCAATGGCTGGTAGACGAAATCGAGGTAGCTCTGGTGGGCCGCCGTGCTGCCGGTGGCGGCCACGCTGAACGGCACCGCCGTGCCGGTATATGTGTCGCCGCTGGCATAGATGGCGTCGAGCAGGCCGACAAAGCCCTGCTCCACCGCCTCCGGCAAGGCGTCGACCACCGGTAAGCCGAGCACGTCGCGGTGGCCCACCAGTTCCACATACGCGCGGTTGGCCTGGGTGATCGTGTGCTCCGGCCCCAGCAGCAGCACCATGAAACCGGGCGCCTGCTCGAACATCTGCGCCAGGCGCGCATGTTCCCCCTTGATCTTGCGCTCGGCGTTGACCTTGCCGGTGGTATCGACCACCACGCAGATAATGCCGACCGCCACGTCGTGCTCGTCGAAGATGGGCGAATAGTCAAGGTCGAGCCAGTAGCGCTGCAGTTTGCCGTCGCGCATCCACGTCAGTTCCTGGTCGCGAAAGCTCAGCGCCTGGCCTTGCAGTACGGCGGGAATCACGCCGCGGTTGAAGTCGGCGATTTCCGGAAACGCATCGGTGGCCGTCATGCCCATGATTTCAGGATGGCGTGTGCCGGCAAAGGTGGCATACGCCTGGTTGTAGACCAGCGTGCCGTGCTCGCCCCACATGGTGACCATCGCCACCGGCGAGCGCACCATCATGGCCACCAGGCTGCGCATGGTGGCCGTCCAGCCGGCGATCGGCCCCAGGGTGGTGGCGGCCCAGTCCCTGGCCAGGATAATGTCGCCGACTTCGCCCGCGCCCTGTAGAAATGTGGAAGTGGTAGCGGCTGGAGCGGCAGTCATGAAATCCCGGCGTGGATGGAAGGAGCGAATTGATCGCGGTCAATTATACCGGCTTCAGCCTTGCTCGCCACCAAGTGCGCAGGCGCCGCCAGCCGATCACCATGCCGGTGGCGCTCAGGGCCAATCCGCCCAGGCTCAGCAGTATCAATACGCCTTCACGCCACGGCCCGGCGCGCAGCAGCGGCGGCAAGTCCCAGCTGTGCAGGAAGCTGAACAGCCAGCGGCCGGCGCGCTGGCGCCGGTCCAGGCCCAGCGCCACGGTGCCGGTGTACGGGTCCAGATAGACCCAGTTGGCTTGCGGGTCATCGAAGCGCACGCGCAGCACCGGCAGGCGGCGTTCCATGGCGCCCATCATCGCCTCCGGTTCGCGGCCATAATAATAGGCGTCGTATGTCCTCAGCCACTCGCTGCCGGCGGCCATGCCCGGCATCAGCCTGTGCGCCGCCTGCAACAGCTGCTCCCGCGGCCATTGCTCGCGCACCAACAGCTGGCCGTCGTGCCGCATCAGCAGCCGCGTGCGCGCCGCCCCGTCGCGGGCCAGCAGGTAGGGCTGTTTGTCCAGCACCCGCCATTCCAGTTCGACCGCATGAAAACCGTGAGCCGCAAGCAGGTTCAACGCTTGCGGCGGCGTCACGTCCAGCCGGACTGTCGCCGGCGTGCCGTGCTGCCAGGCGGCCAGGTCCGGCCGCTGGCCCTGGGGATCGAAGATGCGCAGCGGATTCATCGACATCAGCCCGCTGAAGATCCAGGCGCACACGAAGCCGGCAAACAGCAGCCCCGTCACATGGTGCCAGCGCATCCACGATTCCCGGTATGGCGTGCGCGCGCCCGACTTGTAGCGGCCCTTGAAACGCCAGCGCCAGATGCCGGCCAGCGTGCCCGTCAAGGCCGTAAAGGTGGCCAGCGCCGAGGCGATGATCACGATCCAGCTCCACACGGGGTCGGTGGAATGGTTGCGCAAGGGATAGACCCAGTGCAGCCAGGCACCGATGAAATTCCACAAGCGCTGTGCGCGCGGCGCGTCCAGCAGCACTTCGCCGGTGGCCGACGACAGGTACAACATGGTTTGCGCACCATCGTCCAGTTGTACCTGGTGCAAGGGCCGGTGGCTATCGAGGGCGCGCGAGTGCGTCCAGCGATCTTCCTGTACCAGGCCCAAGTAGTGCGCGTCCGCGCCCGGCACAAAGGCGCGCGCCGACGCCAGCGCGGTCGCAACACTTGCCGGCCCGATCGCCTTGCCGCTGCCCGCATCGAACAGCCGCGGGCGGCCAGCCCCATCGCGCACGCGGTAGGCGGGCCTGCCTGCCACCGTGGTCAGCACGATCTCGCGCGCATCGACGGGGATCGCCACCCGCGCCAGGGGCTGGCAGCAGCCGGCCGGCGACACGGTTGACGCCAGGGCGGGCAGCGCCCCCAGCCGCTCCCACGGCGTCAGCTTCGGGTAGCCGACAAACAGCATCACCATGCCGCTGACAAACCACAGCAGCATCAGCACGCAGGCAGCGATACCCGTCCAGCGGTGCAACTGATACAGCAAGCGTTTGAGTGTGAATGTCATCATCAGAAGCGGTGATGCACGGTCGCTTCCACGCTGCGCCCCGGCCCGTTGAACCACTGATTGCTGGTGTAATAGGCGGTCGTGAAATAATGTTTGTCAAACACATTGGCCGCGCGCAAGGAAACGGTGGTGTCCGGCGCCGCCTGCCAGCGCAGCGCCAGGTCCGCCGTGGCGTAGGCCGGCATGGCGATACGGTTGGCGCTGTCGGCATAGCGGCGGCCCACATAGCGGGCGCCGCCGCTGGCGCTCCAGCCCGGCATGAAATTCCAGCTCAGCCAGGCATTTGCCAGCTGCTGCGCCACATCGGGCGGCACCTGGCCGGCGCGCGAGACGGCGCGGCCGGCCTCCGCCTCGACAAAGTCGTCATAGCGGGCGCGCAGCACGCTGGCGTTGGCGTCCAGCCGCCAGCCATGCGCCACGTCCATGCCCAAGGTCGCCTCGACGCCGCGCGAGGAACGCTGGCCCACCTGCACCCGCAATTGCGGATTGAGCGGGTCTCGCGCCAGCAGATTGTTCTTGCGGATGGCGTAGGCGGCCAGAGTCCACTCGCCGCGCCGGCCCCAGAATGACTGTTTCAGGCCCACTTCCAGCTGCTTGCCGGTGGACAGGTCAAACTTGCTGTTGGCGCTGGAAATCATCAGCAGGCCGCCGACCGGATCGGCCGCGCGCGCAAATTGCGCATACAGGGCCAGGTCGTTCATGACGTCGAACACCGTGCCCAGCCGCCAGCCGGTATTGTCATACGACTGGTCGAACTCGTTCTGGCCGCTGACCAGGTTGCGCCGGCGCACGTCGGCATGGTCGTGGCGCAGGCCGGCGATCACGGCCCAGGCTGGTGTCAGTTCGATGCGGTTTTCGGCAAACAGTGCGTATTGCCGGGCGCCATTGCGGTAGCGCGGCAAGGTGGGCTGCTCGCTGAGAAAATGGCCGGCTATCGGGTTGAATGGGTCGACCGAGGCGGGATCGGGCCTGCCCGCATAGGTATTGTTGGTGTGCTGGAAGCGGCTGCTGCTCAGGTCGACGCCGACCGACGCCTGGTTGGCCAGGCCCAGCAAGGTACCGGTATGGCTGACGGTGGCGGTGGCGCTGTTTTGCCGCTGGTCGTGCAGGATCTCGGTATCGCCCGAGCGGTCGACCAGGCCGGTGCCCGCATTGTAGGCATAGGTTTCGGCATTGCGGTAATGGCGCTGGCTGTCGATATGGTAGAGCCTGGCGCGCACGCTGGTGGTGCTGGAGGCCGTCCATTCCATGCCCAGCCCGCTCCAGCGGTCGTCATAGCGGATGATGCTGTCGCTGACATTGTAGTTTTTGTCGCGCAAGGCGCTCAATTGGCGGCCGTTGACGGTGGGCGTGCCGAAATAGCGCATCGGATGCTGCAAGCCCTGGGCATGGCGCAAGGTGAAGCGCAGGTCTGGTGTCGCATTCCATTCCAGCGCGCCCGAAAACGCCAGTTCGCGCGACTGGCCCATGGCGACCCAGCCGTCCGAACGGTTGCCGCTGGCGTCCAGCCTGTACGACCAGTGTTCATCGATGGCGCCGCCGCTGCCCAGGCCCAGGCGCTGGGTGTTGTCGCTGCCGAGCGTCGCCTGCACTTCGTTGCGGATGGCGCCGCGCGTGGGTTTTTTCGGGATCACATTGACCACGCCGCCGATCGCGCCGTCGCCGTAGATCACGGACGCGGGCCCGCGCAGCACCTCGATGCGTTCGACCGACCAGGTGTCGAACGGAAAAGTCAGGCCCACGCCGCCGTACTGGCGCACGCCGTCATACAGGCGCATGACGGAGCTGGTGTCGGTAAAGCCGCGCGCCGACAGCGAACTGCCGCCATTGCCCGGATGGGCCATGGAACTGATGCCGGCGGCGCGCTTGATGGCGTCGGCCAGCTTGCTGTCGCCGCGCTGTTCCAGCTGCTCGCGCGAGATCAGCTCGACGCTGGCCGGGGTTTGCATGAGTGTCAGCGCCAGGGTGGAGCCGGTCGAGGCCGGCGTGTTCAAGCTGCCGGCCTTGTCGGCGGTGACGGTGACCGATGGCAAGGTCGCCTCTTCGGCCGCCAGGGCGGCGCAAGGAAGCATGGCCAGCGCGAATGCGCACCGGCTTGAAAGAGTGATATTCATATGGGACAGGCAAAAGAGTGAGTCGTCGGCATGCCGCCACCCGCGCGTTGTGGCGCGCAGGGACGGTCAGCCAGCAGTAAAGACGGTCTTAAGCCAGGGCGGGAGGCCCGCGCGGATTGCCGGACGACCACAGAAACAGCGGCGCCGGCGCGCGGTAATACAGGGGAGGATAGACATCATGGCCGCCGCTGACGGCAAAGCTCAGCGACAAACCAGGCAGCAGGGCAAACGAGCCCGCATGCGTGCTGCAATACGGGCAATGCTCGAAAGCATGAACGACCGGGTCCATGCCCGGTTTTTTCACGTCCGAACCCGCCTCCATCACACCGTCGACGGTACAGATCTGCATCAGCAGCGACGATGGAATGGAAACGGCGGGCGCGGCCAGCGCATGCGAAATCGACGGCGCAATGGCGGCAAACAGCACGGCCATGATGGCCAGCCAGATCTGCAGCGTTCGTCGTTTCATCGATATCAACATGGCGGCATTATAGCCGCTGTTCAGCCCATGGCGATGCGCCCTGCCCGCCTTTTTCTGAGCCACACATGCACGCCCGTCACGCTCAGCACCGTTACCGCCAGCCCCATCAGGCACACCAGCAGCTGCAGCGGCCAGCCCCACATGGCCGCCATGTGCAAGGTGGCCAGCCAGGTCGACAGCGTATCGCCGGCCGCCGCGCCGGTCGGCAGCCACAGGCCCTTGAATGCGCCTGTCTGCGCATCCATCACCAGCCGGGTATGGCCGCCCTTGTGGCGGATATCGTGGCTGCTGCGCACGTCATAGCGGTAGATGCCGCGCTGGGGATCGTACAGCAGCGACTTTTCCGCCAGCACGGTAAAACCGCGCGCCTGCGCCTGCTGCGCCATCAGCCCGCGCGCGGCCGGCAGCGCCTGTTCCCAGGCCAGCACTGGCGCCAGCTTCGGCCTGGCCAGCTTCGGGATGGTTTCCAGTCCCCGCTGGTGGGCAAGCACGGCTTTCATGGCGGGCTCATAAACTTGCGGCAGGTTGAAGGCCACGCTGCTCCAGGCCAGCACGAACAGCATGGCCCAGGTCCACAAACCGCCCGCGCGGTGCAGATTGAAGCTGATTTTATACGTGCTGCCGCTGCGAAACTTCCACGCCTGCCACCAGCGCGCCGGCCACCGCCGGGCCGGCTCGCCGCTGGCGGGCCTGTTCGGCAAGGTCAGCCAGGCGCCGGCAAAACAGTCCAAGGTCCACAGCAGGGCCACGATGCCGAACAGCACAGTGCCGATGCCGTCCAGGGCCAGCGAATAATGCAGCCGATAAATAAACGGCATCAGGTTTTTCGCGCCCTGGCGGATGTCTCCCCAGCGCCGCTCGCCCAATGTCTGGCCTGTATAAGGGTCGACAAACACCTGGTCGTTCGGCAAGGGCTGGCCCTTGGACAGTGGCCGCAAGGCGAACAGCACCGAACGGCCATCGCTGAACTCCAGCGGCAGCCGTGCCGCCAGCGCGTGCGGGTAGCGGGCCGCGACCCGCGCATGCAGCAGCACCGGGTCGATCCGCGTTGCCGTGGCTGGCGCCGTCACGTGGAACAGTTGCGGGCTGATGGCCGCTTCCAGTTCCTCGTTCCAGGCCAGCAAGCTGCCCGTGATGCCGGCCATCGCCAGGAATACCGCCAGCAGCAAGCCCACGTAACGGTGCACCGGCAACATCACCGCGCGCATGCCGCCCCTTACCACTGGTAGGACAAGGTGGCGGTGGCCTGGCGCTCATCGCCATAGCGGCAGATGGCAAACTCGCAATAGGTAAATTGCTTGTTGGCCAGGTTGCTGACATTGCCTGTCAGCTGCCAGTGGCGGCTGAGGCGGTAGCTGAGCATGGCGTCCAGCACGGTATACGCCGGCATGGCGCGGGCCATGCCGGACGGCTGGGTCGACCCTTTGTAGCGCGCGCCGGCGCCGGTGGTCAGCTGCGGCAGGCCCAGGCCGGCGAAGCTGTAGTCCAGCCACAGGGCGGCCTGGTGGAACGGCGTGTCTTCGCTGCGCTGGCCGATTTCGCTGGCAATCGTGCTGCGCGTGGTGCGCGCATCCGTATAGGCGTAGGACGCGATCAGGCTGGCGCCACGGCCGAGATCCGCCTTCGCTTCCAGTTCCAGCCCTTTCGAGCGCACCTGGCCCGCCTGGCGGTAGACGTCATTGCCGGCGTCGTATTTCAGCACATCGGTTTGCGTCAGCTCGTACACGGCCGCGCTCAGCAGCATATTGCTGCCGGGCGGCTGGTAGAGCACGCCGGCTTCATACTGCTTGCCGCCCGTCGGCTTGAAGGACTGGCCGTTGGCATCGGCCGCCGCCACCGGGAAGAACGATTCGCTGTAGCTGACATAGGGCGCGATGCCGCCGGCCGTCTTGTAGACCAGGCCGGCGCGCCAGGTGGTGGCCGAGTCGTCCTTGTCCACCCTGGCGCCGTTGCGGCGCAGGGTCTGGTCCTGACTGGCCCAGTCGTGGCGCGCGCCCAGCAGCATGGTCCAGGTCTCGCCCAGGCTGACCTGGTCCTGCAGGTAGATCCCTTTTTGTAGCGTTTCTATGCGCGAACCGCGGTCGACGCTGCGCGCGCGGTTGACCACCACCGGCTGGCCATAGTTATAGGTGAGCAAGTTCAGGGTCGGTGCGTTGCCGCGAAAGTTGCGCGAGTCATAGGTGGTCTGGTAGGCGTCCACGCCGGCCAGCACAGCGTGTTCCATGCCCATCCACTGCCAGTTGCCGGCCATATTCGTGTCGCTGACGATGCCGCGCGCCCGTTCGCGCCGGTCGCTGTACTGGCGCGCCAGCAGGCCGCGCTCGCTGGCGTTGCGGATCGCCGCCGCCGTGGTCTGCGCCTGCAGGTAGTTCCACGTCACGTCCGCCTCGAAATAGCGCAGCTTGTGGCTGAGCTTGAGCCTGTCGCTGAAGCGGTGCTCGAATTCATAGCCGATCGCGTGCATGTCGCCCGTCATCTTGTCGTAGTCGGGCTCGCCGATAAACGCCTCGCGCCCTATGCGCACCGGGCCGGTACCGACGCCTTCGACCAGCTGGTACGGCAGCGGCGCGGAAAAACGCGTGGCCGTCTTCTGATAGAACGACAGGATGGTCAGCGAGGTAGCGGCGCTGGGGCGCCAGGTCAGCGCGGGCGCGATATACAGCTTGTCGTCGTTCAGGTAGTCCTGCGCGGTATTGCTCTTGCGGTCCAGCATGGTCAGGCGATAGTCCAGCGTGTCGCTGCCGGGCACCTTGCCGCCCACGTCGATGGCCAGCTGCTTGCGGTCATTGCTGCCCGTTTGCAGCTGGAGTTCGCGCACCGGCGCGCTGGTCGGGCGCTTGCTGACGGCGTTGATCACGCCGCCCGGCGACAGCTGGCCGTACAGCACCGAGGCCGCACCGCGCAGCACTTCCACCCTTTCCAGGCCGAACGGCTCCTGCGTGCCGTCGTAGGAATTGCTTTGCAGGCGCAGGCCATCGCGCATGGAACCGCTGGTGGCGGACTCCACATCCATGCCGCGGATGCGGAAACGGTCGGCCGTGCGGTTGAAGCTGGTGGGCTGGCTGGTGAAGCCGGGCGTGTAATTGAGGGCCTGCGACAGGGTTTCGGCCTGGCGGTTGCGCAATTCGTCATTGGTGACGACCGAGATCGACTGCGGCGTATCGATGATGGCCGTATCGGTCTTGCTGCCGGCGGCCGAGCGTTTCGCTACATAGCCGGTCACCGGGCCGGTCGGCGTTTCGCGCTCGGCGCTGGCCGTGACGCTCACTCCTGCCAAGGTCACGGTATCAGCCTTGGGGACCGGCTTGACCACGACCACCCTGCCTTCCTGTGCCGCCTGCAAGCCGCTGCCGGCCAGCAAGCGCTCGAGCGCCTGCTGCGCGCTCAGGCTGCCCGACACGGCCGGCGCATTCTTGCCGGCCACCAGGTCGGGATGGACGAGCAACTGGAAGCGGGCCTGGCGCGCCAGCTCATTGAGGGCCGCGCCCAGCGGCTGGGCCGGCAAGGCGATGGCGTAGGTGGCGGCGCCTTGTGCCAGCACAGGCGCGGCGGCCAGGCTGGCGGCGATAGCGACGACGATGATCAGGGGAACAGGATAAAAACGGGGCTGCGGCATGCGGGTAGTCTCCAGGGTCAACACGGTAAATAAGAATCACTACCAATGCAGACGCATGAGCTTGCCACTAGTTGATATGTATTTTCAATTATTTTGCATTATTTGGCGGGCTTGCCCGCCGCCACGATTTCCGTCACGCCACCCTGCTCGCGCAAGCGCACCGGCAACACCAGTGGCAAGGCGCTGCCGAAATCGGCCGCCAGGCGCGCATCGAAACTGCCATTGACGCGCATGGCGGCGACGATGGGATCCTTGATCACCAGCCGGGTATCGCCATAGCGTTCGAATTCCGCCACCGCCTGCGCCAAAGGCGTGCCGTCGAAATTGATGCGGCCTTCGCGCCACAGCAAGGCGCCGTGGGCAAGCCGGGTGTCGACCGTGCCCAGCGCGCCTGCCCGGTTGGCCTGCACCGATTCGCCGGCCGTCAGTTCCACCGCGCTGGCGCTGCCGGCCGTGGCAACCCGCACACGCCCGTCCTCCACCGTCACGGCTTCACCCGCCTGCCCGAAGCCGGCATGGGTATTGCGTACGGCAAAGCGCGTGCCGACCACGGTCACGCGCAAGGTATCGGTCAGTACCTCAAACGGTTTCTGGCTGTCGTGCCGCACCGAAAACATGACTTGCCCTTCCGGCAGGCGCACTTCGCGCCGCTGGCGGTACAGCGTCACTTCCACCCTGGTGGCCGTATCGAGCTTCATCACGCTGCCGTCGGGCAAGTGCACATCGAGCAGTTCGCCGCGCGCGCTGGCAAAGCTTTCATGGAAAATCGGCTGCCGCTGGTAATGATCCCAGCCCAGCCAGCCGGCGCCCGACACGCAGACGGCCAGCGCTGCCGTCGCCAGGCGCAGCAGGCCGGACGCCGGTTTTTTGCGCGCCGGCACCGCCCGGGCCAGTTGCGCCACGGCAGTGGGATGCAGTTCGCCCAGCCCGCTCCACACGCCTTCCATGCGCGCATAAGCCTGCCGATGCGTGGCATCAAGAGCCAGCCAGGCCTGGAACTGCGCCTCTTCCTGCGCGGTCAAGCCATCCTGGCGGCGCACCTGCCAGCTGGCCGCTACCAGGTCGAGGTCGACGGTGTGGCCGATCGTGTCGTGCTGGTTCATGCCGGCCGTCCTCGCTTCACCGCCTGCGGCCAGGTGGCGGGCACGCCCAGGCGTTCCTCGCAGGCCTTGCAGGCCAGTACCGCGCGGATAATATGCTGCGCCACCATGTGCTTTGAAATACCCATTTGCTCGGCCACTTCCTGGTGCGACAGTCCCTCGAAACGGTTCAGCACGAAGGCTTCACGGCAACGGGGCGGCAGCGCGTCGATCACGGCGACGAAGGCCAGCGCATGCTGTTCGTGCGCATACACCGATTCCGGTTCCAGGTGCGCGGGCGCGGCCGGCTGTTCCGATTCGGGCAGGCTGTCGAGATCGTCGTGCTGGCGGATCGCCTCGCGCCGGTGGCGGTCGATGATCAAGCGCCGCGCCGTCTGGTGCAGCAAGGCGCGCGGCTCGGGGATCTCCTGGCCGGCATTGCGCACGGCCAGCACGCGGGCGTAGCTTTCCTGCACCAGGTCGGCGGCCGCATCGCGGTCGCGTACCATGCGCGCGCAGAAATTCAGCAGTCCTCGTTAATAACGCTCAAGCACAGGCATGGCACGGCCGTGAAAGGTGAACCGTCCAGATATCGCGGCGGCTGATCTGTAGGGGCAATTGCAAATAAGAAAGATTCTCATTATGCCGGGCGCGGCCTGGACTGTCGAGTTAAATCGCGGCGGCCAGCGTGCGGTTCAGGATCAGCAATTGCCTGGTGCTGTCCTCATCGCCGGCCATCGGATACAGCACCACCGCATAGGCGTGCTGTGCCGTGCGGTTGAGGCTGGAAATGACCAGGTTGTCCTGCGGCAGTGGCAGCAGCTCGCCGTTCAGCAGGTTGCGATAGCCGCTGTCATCCTTGCCGTAATACAGCTCAAGCAGCTGGTCCTGGCGAGTGGTCAGCCAGCCATTGCCGAACTCGCAGTTAAAGCGGGTTACAAAGGTATCATCACCGATCGCTTCGGGCCGCCAGGTATTGAAGAATTCGTCCTCGAAAGCGATCAAGTTGACCAGCTCGCTGTTGCCGGCCATATCGATTTTGACGGTCACGATATGCCCAGCATGCTGGGCCAGCAAGTACGAATCGCCGTCAAACGACAGTGCCAGTATCTGCAGGCCATAAATACCGTTGGCCGCAATGCTCCTGCGCCGCAGTTCATTGCCCTGCTCATCGATTTCACGATGCAGCCAGTTGTCGTCCACGTGAGCCAGCAATTGTATGGTCGAGTTGGTGACCGCCACCTTGTTATTGCCCGGCAGTGCCAGCTTGAGATTGCTTTTCTTTTTCAGCAAGCCATTCTCGAACCGCATCACCAGCATCTTGTCGGGCTTGGTATCGGACCAGTCCGCATCATGAAAGATCGCTGCCGTTTCCGTGCTGCCAATAAAGTCGCCCACAAACGGCCGGTTGCCTTTCGGCGCCTCGACCTGTTCGCGCCGGAACACGGGAATGCTGATTTCCAGTTCCTTGTCGGGGTGGTACGGCACGATGGACACCCAGGCTTCCTGCCGCGGGCCGAGAAACAGGGTCGGCAGGATGCCGTCGTCTTCGGCGAAATGCTCGGCCTGGCCATCCCGGTCCACCAGCGTGTACACCAGCTGGTAGGTGCCGTCCTCGCGGTACACATAGTTCGTCAGCAGGCTTTTTTCGCCCGAGGCGATGCTTTCCTTGGCCGACAGCGAGGTATCCACCGTCAAGGTGGTCAGCGCGCCATGGCTGGTGGTGGTCACGCTCGCTTGAAATGGCTGGACTGGACTGAGGTTTTTCATGGCGCTCCGAAGGAATGGCTACCCGAACAAGATTTCCGCAGATTATGCTCCATGGCAGCCCGGATGCCGCTCACATTTGGCGGAAATGATGCAGATAGCTGCGGCTGACGGGCAATACCTGGCCCCCGCCGCGCAGATGGAGTTCCGCCGTTTCGTTGAGGCCCCGCACCACTTCGCTGACATGGGCCAGGTTGACGATCACCGAGCGGTGGGTCTGCACGAAACGTTCGGGGTCCAGTTGTTCGGCCAGCTCGCGTATGCTCTTGCGTATCAGCGCCTCGCCCTCCTCCCACGCCACCAGCGTGTACTTTTCTTCGGCGCGCAGGAAGCGCACCTGCTCGACAGGGATCAGCCGCACGCTGGCGCCGACCGATGCCTTGATCCATTGCAAGCGCGCTGGCGGCTGTGCCAGGCGCGCGGCCAGCTGATCAAACATGGCGTCCAGCGCGCCTGCCGGCGGCGCACTGGTCAGGCGCTGTCGCAAACGGTCGATGGTGTCGGCCAGGCGATCCGCATCGACGGGTTTTACCAGGTAGTCGACGGCGCCCTGCTCGAACGCCTGTACCGCATATTGTTCATACGCGGTGACGAACACCAACTGGGCGCGGCGCGCCATGGCGCGCGCCACCGCGATGCCGTTTATTCCCGGCATATGAATATCGAGAAAGACGATCTCCGGCTGGTGCAGCTCGAACAGTTCCAGCGCCTCCTGGCCATTGCGTGCGTCGTCCAGCAGTCGCAGCGCGGGCCACAGCCTGGCCAGGTGGCTGCGCAAGCGTTCGCGCAGCAGCGGTTCGTCGTCGGCGATCAGCGCCGAAACTGGTTTCATGACGGGTTCCTCATGCCGCTAGGGGCGCAGTAAAACACAATTCGGCGCGCATGCCGTGCGGCGCCACTTCATGCAGGACCAGGCGTGCACCGGCCCCATAACAGCCTTGCAGGCGGCTGCGCAGATTGGCCAGACCCGTGCCGGGCTGGGCGGTTTCGCTCATGCCCACGCCCGTGTCGCTGACCCAGACGGTGATTTCTCCGCTGGCCGCCGCGACGCTGGCGCCGACCTCGATGCTGCCGCCCTCCAGGGCCGGATCGATGCCGTGGCGCACGGCGTTTTCCACCAGGGTCAGCAAGGCCATGGCAGGAAAACGCAGGCTGCCGGCCCAGGCGGCGTCAAGCACGGTAAATTGCAGGCGGTCGGGCATGCGCAGGCGCATCAGTTCCAGATAGGCGCGCACCAGCTGCAATTCCGTCGCCAGCGTGGCATCGGCATCGTGCAGGCGCGGCATGGCGGCGCGCAGGTAGGCAATCAGGTGGCGCAGCACCGGCCCGGCATTGGCCGACCCGGTGGCCACCAGCGCTTCCACGTTGGCCAGGGTGTTGAACAGGAAATGCGGCTCGATCTGCGCCTGCAGCAGGCGCAGGCGCGCGTCCACCAGTTCGCGCGCCAGGGTGTTTTTTTCCAGTTCGGCCTGCAGGCGGTCGGCGCGCTCGCGCTCCTTGCGTTCGCTGCGCATCGCCAGCAGGGAAAACAGCAGGCCGAACAACACGGCCAGCAGCACCATCAGGAAGTGGCCGACGCGGGTCTGGGTGTCGGCCAGATAGGCGATGAACTGGCCGCGCTGGGTGGCGACCGCCGTCGCCAGCGCCGCCACCGGCGCGGCCAGCACCACCGCCAGCAGGCGCGCCGCGCCCAGCGGCAGCCAGCGCGGACGCAGGGCCTCGGCCGCCGCGTAGGCCATCAGCAAGGCGGCGCCGATAAAGCCGATGCGGCCGAACACGCCCAGGTAGGAGGTACCGCTGAGCAGGTGCAATATCCACGACAGCCCCAGCGTAAATAGGGCCACCACCAGCACCTGACGCGCGGTGGGCAGCAGCCGGCGCGCGCCAGCGGAAACAGCAGGAGTGGATAGCGGTGGCGTCATGCCTACACGATAACCGCTATGCCAGCGTGGTTCAAGCCCGGAAAACCGCCGTTCGTCGCAGCGATCGCGCGATTGCCCGCATCCTGCCCGGCGCGCGCCTATCTTGATGCCTGCACAACCACCGGGAGCACTTCATGACATCGATTACTTTCAGCAATACCGGCAATCCCGCCTTGCCGCGCCTGGCCCTGGCCGGCGCCGCTGGCCTGTTCTTTCTTGTCACCGTCGCCGGCCAGCTGATCTTTGCCGGTTATATCGTCCTGCTGTATGGCGGCCACGCCGCGCGCGGCAATCTGGCGCTCTGGAACCAGGTCATGACGCACGGCCATGTGGCGGGCGACGGCGTGGGCAATGCCGCCACCGCCGTGCATTTGCTGCTGGCGGCCATCATCATGCTGGGCGGCGCCCTGCAGTTGCTGCCCCAAGTGCGCCGCCTGGCGCCGCGCCTGCATCGCTGGAATGGCCGCGTGTATCTCGCCGGCGCCGTGGTGGCCGCCCTGTCCGGGATGTATATGGTGTGGTGGCGCGGCGCGGTCGGCGATACGGTGCAGCATGTGGGCATCAGCGTCAACGCCGTGCTGGTGCTGCTGTTTGCCGGCCTGGCCCTGCGGCGCGTGCTGCAAGGCGATATCGCCGCGCACCGCCGCTGGGCCTCGCGCCTGTTCCTGGCCGTCAGCGGCGTCTGGTTCTTCCGGGTCGGGCTGATGTTCTGGCTGGCCGCGAATGGCGGGCCGGCCGGTTTCGACCCCGCCACCTTTCGCGGTCCCTTCTTGAGCTTTCTTTCCTGGGCCCAGTATCTGCTGCCGCTGGCCGTGCTGGAGCTGTATCTGCGCTGCCGCGCGCATGGCGGCGCGCTGGCACACTGGTGCATGGCGCTGCTGCTGGCCAGCTTGAGCCTGGCGATGGCGGCGGGCGTTGCCGTGGCAACCATGGGCCTGTGGCTACCGCAACTCGCCCAGTGACTGCTGGCGCCGGATAATGTCCACCAGGGTCCGCAAGGCCGGATGATTATGGCGCCGGCTGCTGTAATACATATGGAACGGTTCGCCCCTGGCGGCAAATTCGTCCAGCACCACGCGCAAGCTGCCTTCTGCCAGCTCGGCCGCGATGCGGCTTTCCAGCAGATAACCCAGGCCGACCCCGGCCTTGGCGGCGGTGATGGTGGTGGCCGTGTCGTTGATGGTGATCAGGCCCGGCACGCGGATGCCGCGCTTGGCCGGCTTGTGGGCGCCGCTGCCGCTGGCGCCACTGCTCAGCTCCCAGCGGTAGCTGGAATTGTCTCCCAGCAGCAATTGCAAACAGCTGTGCTGTGCCAGGTCTTCCAGCCGCCGCGGTACGCCATGGCGTGCCAGGTAGTCGGGCGAACCGGCCACCACCCAGCGCTGCGGTCCCGACAGCGGCACGGCGATCATGTCTTCCGGCACATAGTCGCCGTAGCGGATGCCGGCGTCATAACCGCCTGCCACGATATCGATGGGCCGGTCTTCCACCACCACGGTCAGTTTCACGTGCGGGCACAGGCGGGCAAATTCGGGCAGCGCCGGCGCGATCATCAGGTGGGCCGCGTCGGCGAACACATTGATGCGCAGCTCGCCGAAGCGGCCGGCGCCGGGCGCGTCGATTTCGGCCAAGGCATGGCCTATGGTATCGAAACCATCCTCCAGCCGCGCGGCCAGGGCCAGGCCCGTGTCGGTCGGCGCCACGGCGCGGCTGGAGCGGTTCAGCAGCTTGGCGCCGAGACGCTCTTCCAGCCGGCGCATGGCGTGGCTGGCTGCCGACGGCGTCAGGCCCAGCTGGATGGCGGCCGCCTTGAAGCTGCGCGTGCGCATAATGGTGAGAAAGACCCGCAGGTCGGCCAGTTCGATACGGTCAAAGACGGACATGGGTTACGAAAATAAGGAAAAGGCATGGATGAAAATTCGTAAGCATTTCAATGAATCAGATTCACTTCAAATCTTATCATGGCCGCCCTCATCCACAGTACGATGGTGCCCACAACAACATCAACAGCGGAGCGGCAATGAATCCATCAACAAGCATGACCCTGGGCGACCTGGCCGGCAAGCGCATCCTGATCACGGGCGGCTCGACCGGCATCGGCGCGGCCGTGGTGCTGGGCTTTGCGGCGCAAGGCGCGCGCGTGGTGCTGCACTACAACGCCAGCGCGGAGCCGGCCGAGCAGCTGCGCGCGCAGTATCCCGAGCAGATCATCGTGCTGCAGGGCGACCTGGGCGCTGCGGGCGAAGTGGCACGCGTGGTCGGCGAGGCGGCGCGCCTGCTGGGCGGGCTCGACGGCCTGATCAACAATGCGGGCAGCATGTTGGGCCGCATTCCCACCGTGCAGGCGACGGACGCGCATTTCGACGAGGTACTGGACCTGAACGCCAAATCCGTCTGGCAGGCCAGCATCGCCGCCCACCCGCACCTGAAAGCGGCCGGCGGGGGCTTTATCATCAACACGACATCGATTGCGGCCAGGAATGGCGGCGGTGGCGGCGCCGTGCTGTATGCGGCGGCAAAGAGCTTTGTCAGCAGCCTGACGCGCGGCCAGGCCAAGGAATTCGTGGCCGACAAGATCCGCGTCAACGCGGTGGCGCCCGGCCTGATCCTGACGCCGTTCCACGTGCGCGACACGCCCGACGCCATGATGGCCGCGCAGAGCGCCACCATCCCCATGGGCCGCGCCGGCCTGCCGCAGGAATGCGTGGGCGCCTTTTTGTTCCTCGCTTCGGAAGCGCTGTCCGGCTATATCACCGGGCAGATTATTGAAGTCAACGGCGGCCAGTTAATGCCCTAAGAGAAGGATTAAAAAATGAAACAACGTGTATTCGGCCGCACCGGCCACAGCATTTCCGAAATCGGCTTTGGCGCCTGGGCCATCGGCGGCGCCTGGGGCGACGTCAGCAGCGAGGACGCCAAGGCGGCCCTGCATGCGGCGCTCGACGCCGGCACCAGCTTTATCGACACGGCCGACGTCTACGGCGATGGCCGCTCCGAGCGCTTTATTGCCGAGGTACTCAAGGAACGCGGCGGCGCACGCCCGTATGTGGCCACCAAGGCCGGGCGTAGGCTGTCGCCACATGTGGCGGACGGCTATAACGAGGAAAACCTGGTCGCCTTTGTCGAGCGCTCGCTGGTCAACCTCGACACCGATTGCCTCGACCTGGTGCAGCTGCACTGCCCGCCGCCGGATGTGTATTACCGCCCTGAAGTGTTTGACGTGATGGACCGCATGGTCACCGCCGGCAAGATCCGCCATTACGGCGTGTCGGTGGAAAAGGTCGAGGAAGCGCTGAAAGCCATCGAATACCCGAACGTGGCGTCTATCCAGATCATCTACAATATTTTCCGCCAGCGCCCGAACCAGCTGTTTTTCGCGCAGGCGAAAAAGCGCGAGATCGGCGTGATCGTGCGCGTGCCGCTCGCCTCCGGCGTGTTGACGGGCAAGATGAACGCCAATACGGCGTTTGCCGCGGACGACCACCGCGCCTTCAACCGCAATGGCGAAGCCTTCGACAAGGGTGAAACCTTTTCCGGCGTGCCATATGAGGTGGCCCTGGACGTGGTGGAGGAGATTCGCCGTCTGGTGCCGGACAACGCCACGATGGCACAGTTCGCCTTGCGCTGGATCTTGATGGAAGACAGCGTCAGCACCGTGATTCCGGGCGCGCGCAATGCGCAGCAAGCCAAGGCCAACAGCGCGGCCAGCGGCCTGCCCGCCTTGAGCCCCGATACCATGGACGCGCTGCGCGCTCTTTACCAGCATCGCATCGCCCCATTCGTGCATCAGCGCTGGTAAGATTGCAACTCCTGTGTGACTTAGAAGAAAGAGAAATATTCAATGCCAGCTATCAAACTGGGGATTGTCGGCGTCGGCAAGATTGCCACCGACCAGCATCTGCCCGCCATCGCCGCCAACGGCGACTTTCAACTGCTGGCCTCGGCCAGCCGCAACGCCACCATTCCAGGCTTGCCAGGTTTTACCTCGATCGACGAGATGCTGGCCCAGCAGCCGGACATCGAAGCGGTCGCCCTGTGCATGCCGCCCCAGCACCGCTACCAGGCGGCGCGGGCCGCGCTGTTGGCCGGCAAGCATGTATTCATGGAAAAGCCACCCGGCGCCACCCTGTCGGAAGTGGAAGACCTGGACCAGCTGGCCCGGTCCAAGGGCGTGACCCTGTTCGCCAGCTGGCATTCGCGCCATGCGCCGGCGGTGCAGGTGATCAAGGCTTTCCTGGCCAAGCATGCGCCGCGCCAGGTGCAGGTGATCTGGAAGGAAGACGTGCGCCACTGGCATCCGGGCCAGGAATGGATCTGGGAAGCGGGCGGCCTGGGCGTGTTCGATCCGGGCATCAACGCCCTGTCGATCGTCACTGAAATTTTGCCGAACGCCATGTTCCTCAAATCCGGCGTGCTCGAGTTCCCGGCCAACCGCGACGCGCCGATCGCCGCCGACCTGCGCTTTACCGACGCCAACGGCCTGGATGTCCATGCCGAATTCGACTGGCGTCAGACCGGCAAGCAAAGCTGGGACATCATCGTCACCACCGAGGCCGGCGTGCTGCGCATGGCCGATGGCGGCGCGAAACTGTGGCTGGACGACGTGGCGCAGGAACTGGGCGACGAAGGCGAGTACCCTTCCCTGTACCGCCATTTCGCCGGCCTGGTGCAGAGCGGCAAATCCGACGTCGACCTGTCGCCGCTGCGCCATGTGGCCGACGCCTTTATGCTGGGCAAGCGCAAGGTGGTCGACGCGTTCGAAAGCTGATCGCTGCTGACAGGAACTGACGGGCGCGCGGCCTATCATATCAATCTGACTTCACAGGAGATTCACATGCCGCGCGCCATCACCATCCTTACCGAACAATTCGCCGACTGGGAAACCGGTCTGTTCAATGCCACCGCCCGCCTGTATTACAACTTCGACACGCGCTTCGCCACGCCGCAAGGCCAGCCCGTGCTGTCGTCGGGCGGCATGCTGGTCACGCCGCAGCTGGCCATCGATGACATTGAGCTCGATGGGCTCGATGTGCTGCTGGTATGCGGCGGCCCGGCCTGGCAAGGCGCGGATGCGCCCGATATCAAGGCCCTGCTGCTCGACGCGCACCGGCGCCAGGTGGTGCTGGCCGGCATCTGCGACGGCACGCGCGTGCTGGCGCAGGCGGGCGTGCTCGACGAGGTACGCCATACCTCGAATTCGGCCGACAATCTGGCGTCCATCATCACCTATGCCGGTGCGGCGCTGTACCAGGACGTGCCGCATGCGGTGGCGGACCGGCGCGTGATCACGGCGCCCGGCACCGCGCCGGTGACATTTACGGCGGCCGTGCTGGCGGCGCTGGGCATCGCCGATGATGGCTTGAAGGGTTACCTGGCCTTGCATGCCGCCGAGCACGGCCGGCAAGGATAAGCGCCAAAACTGCCTCAGATCAAGATTTTCGCCCTGTCCACGCCCCCATTTTCGTGCTTTTGCAGCCGGATCTTGCCATCGGCACTATAATGTCGGCACCGCGTGCGGCGACATTGGCGGCGATAGACGGTAACAATTTCGCGTCGGGGCCGTTACAATAGGGGTTGACCTACGCAGGATGTCACTTTTTTTGCCAGCAGTTGCCAGCACCTAACCATTTTTTTGACCAGCAAACAAATACTATGAGTTCGATGAATGAAGAGCGCGTCTTAAGCGTGCACCACTGGACGGATACCCTGTTCTCCTTTACGACTACGCGCGATCCTTCGTTGCGTTTCTCGAACGGTCATTTCACGATGATCGGCCTGCGCGTCGACGGCAAGCCGCTGCTGCGCGCCTACAGTATCGCCAGCGCCAACTACGAAGAGCACCTGGAGTTTTTCAGCATCAAGGTACCGGGCGGCCCGCTGACCTCGCGCCTGCAGCACCTGGAAGTGGGCGACACCGTGATCGTCGGCCGCAAGCCGACCGGCACCCTGGTGTCCGACTACCTGCTGCCAGGCAAGCGCCTGTACATGCTGTCGACCGGCACTGGCCTGGCACCCTTCCTGTCCATCGTGCGCGATCCGGACATCTACGAACGCTTCGATCAATTGATCCTCGTGCACGGCGTGCGCCAGGTCGATGAGCTGGCCTACCACGACCTGCTGGTCGAGCACCTGCCGAACCACGAGTTCCTGGGCGAAATGGTGACCGACAAGCTGCGCTACTACCCGACCGTCACCCGCGAAGACTTCCGCAACATGGGCCGCATCACGTCCCTGATCGAAAGCGGCAAGCTGTTCGAAGACCTGGGCGTGCCTGCGCTGGACCCGGCAGTCGACCGCGTGATGATCTGCGGCAGCTCCGACATGCTGCGCGACCTGAAGGAAATGCTGGAAGAGCGCGGCTTCAAGGAAGGCAACACCTCCACGCCTGGCGACTTTGTCGTCGAGCGCGCATTCGCCGAGAAGTAATCTCTCTCCTGCTCCCGGGGGCCTGGCCTTGCCGTACGCGGCAACGCCAGGCCCTTGGCGTTTCCAGCGGTGATTTATGCGGAAAAGCGGCGTCAGCAAGTTGATCATCGACGTACGCGCGAATGGCGGCGGCAATGGCGACATATGGATAGACGGCGTGCTGCCCTACCTGGCGAATCAACATCAGCGCCTGGCCTCGACCTATCGCAAGAAAGTCATCCAAGGGCGCTGGTCGACGCCGCCGTGCAGGCCCTGTAGCCTAGTTCGGCGCCAGCGCTTTCAGGCGGGCGATGGCGTGCTGGTTGCCCGGATCGAGCTCGACCGAGCGGCGATAGTGGGTGACGGCAAGCGCGGTGTCGCCTGCCGCCTCGCCGGCCTCGGCCAGGCTGTCGTGGCCGTTGGCGCTCCCTGGGTACAGCCTTACCGCCAGCTTGAACACGGCGATGGCGTCGCTGGCCTGCTGCCGGCGCAGCAGGCGATAGCCCCAGGCATTCAGGTCGTTTTCGTCCGGCGCGGGCAGCGCATGCTGCTGGCGGATGGACGCCAGTTGCTGGTCCATTTTGTCAAAGCCGCCCTTGCCGATGGCTTGCCGCAGCAAATACAGGGCATGGCTGCCGCCCAGTTCCTGGCGCAAGGCGGGCAGATAAAAGCCGGCCACCGTATCGATCAGCTGCTCGGGTTGTCCGCCGGCCAGGTTGGTCAGGATGATGATCGCCAGGTCGTCGTTTGGATACACATAAAAGGCCGAGCGTGCGCCGCCGATACCGGCCACGGCGCGGTGTGCGTCGCGGCGGATGGCGGGCCAGCCCAGCGCCCACGGCGCCGGCTTGCCATCATTGAGCGTGCTCAGCTGCCACAGCCGTGTCACGCTGGCCGCTTCCAGCAAGCGGCCGGACTGCAGCGCGATCAGCCATTTGGCCAGTTCACCCGTATTGCTGTTGATGCCGGCGCCAGCGCGCATGAAGACGGGGAAATCCTCGATCACATTGCGGTAATCCTTGCCTGCGAGATAGTAGGAGGTGGCCTTGTTGCGCACCACGTCCTTGGCGTCGCCAAAGCCGCTGTCGGGCATGCCGGCAGGATCGAACTGCCCGCGCCGGATGAACTCCACGAAGGCCAGCCCGCTTTGCCGCTCGATCAGCTGTGCCAGCAAGACGTAATTGGTCTGGTTGTAGCGGTAGCGCTGGCCCGGCTGGAAGTCCATCGGCAACGCCTGCACGGCTTTCCAGGCCGCATCATTGTCATCGGGCTGCGGTCCGACCAGCTTGCCGGTGGCCTGGTTCAGCACATCGGGCAGGCCGGACGTATGGTTCAGCAACTGGGTGACCGTCACGGCTTGCCAGGCTTGCGGCAGGTCCGGCAGATAGCGCGAGACGGGCGCGTCGAGCTCGACCTTGCCCTGTTGCACCAGCTGCATGATGGCCACGCCCGTGAATGCCTTGGTGGCGGAATTGATGGAAAACAGGCTGGAGTCAACCACCGGCACGCCAAATTGCAGGGAAGCCAGGCCAGAGTTACGCGCCAGGACTACCTTGCCGTGCTGTATCACCGCAATCTGCAAGCCGGGAATTTGCCGCTCCTGCATTTCGTTTTGCAAAAAGGCGGCGACGCCCTGCTCGACCGTGCTTGCCTGGCCGGCTGGCGCCGTCTTGGCCGCAGCACTGGCGATGGCAGGTGCGGCAACGAGCGCGATCAGCAGGGCAGCCAGCGGCAGGCGACGGTTCATGGTGACTCTTTCCATATAGAAATATTACAAGAAGGACTCGCAGTCTTGCATATCTATTTATCAAGGTCAAAACAAATCGCGGGGCACGCGCTGCTTACTCTTCCATCCACACATCCTCGTATCCATCGCGGTCGAGAATGAACTTCGCGCCGCTA
Organism: Janthinobacterium sp. PSPC3-1; assembly: GCF_049896105.1. NCBI lineage: Bacteria > Pseudomonadati > Pseudomonadota > Betaproteobacteria > Burkholderiales > Oxalobacteraceae > Janthinobacterium > Janthinobacterium sp. PSPC3-1. The sequence goes on from NZ_JAFCTQ010000039.1 coordinate 45,276, forward strand.
GGCAAGGCCAGGTAGTCGAGCACCTGCGGCAGCAGCTCCCGCAGGTGCGCCGTGTGCAGCGGCTGGTAAAAATCCGCCGCATCGGAATGTTCGCCGCAATGGATAAACCAGCTAATGGTACCGTTCTCGGGCAAGGCGATGCGGGTGCCGTAGATGGGCGACTGGTCCAGGCTGGCGGTCGCCACGGCCACCATCGCTTCGGGCGCCTGCGCGGCCAGGCCGTGCCTGGCGCAGATTTGCTGCTGATTTTCGTTGATGGTCATGCTTCACGATCCTATGTATTGGTAATGCAGGATCAGAACGCCGTCCTGGTCGGCAACGTCCAGGTGCAGCCGCGCCTCGCCCGGCTCGCCATCGGCAAACAGCTCGCACGCCATGCCCAGCGCGCCATTGTTCATCGGATACCAGTCGGGGGCAGGCCCTAGCGCAAGGGTAACGCCGCGCTGGAAATAACTGTCGATTGCCTCGAATACTTCGTCCGCGCAGGCGCTGGAAAAACAGCACAGCGTTTGTATGGCTTCACTATCGCGTGTATTGATGGCGGCCAACAACTCGCTGACCAAGGCGTGGGCTTGTTTGATTCTATTTTGATCCATAAAAGATGATTATTATGTAGATAAAGAAATTTGACACAAGCCGCATGATTTTCTACATCTACTCGACCGACCTTTTACGCCGGTAGCTAGCTGCACTTCAACCCTGGCGAGGAATCTTCTGCCCCTTGCTAGACGCGACAGGCACTAAACTGCTCTGCAACAATATACGACCGCCCAAATTCGAGTACTTGCAGTTTCCCATAGCCCACGTGCTTTGAACCGTCCCAGCGCGTTGGCAGGTGGCCGGGTAATGCGTTCGAGGTAACGGGCTTGTCCTTTAACGCCGCCAGAATGTGTTTTGCCACCGACTCGGGGAATCTCCCGAGTAGTCCGTAGTTCGAACTGGATATTCCCTTGATGGTCGGCGCCGCATTCATGAATCTTGCGATGCTTTCCGGCCTGCCCATGACTTCTATGCAGCATGAACAAACAATACCGAACAAAGTCTCAGGCGCCACTGCGTTTTTGAAAAACATGATGTCGACTACCGGCTCTAGAAAAGGCTTCAGCAATGGGGAATCATTCGAAAGGGAAAGCGCCTCTGCCCCGCTTGAACAAAGAGACTCCTCGACGACTCCAAGACAAGAAATCTCCCACATTTCCGGGTCACGGCCATCGTAAAATTGAATCGACAGATTTAACTTGAGGTCATTTGCAAACCAGTTAGCATCGACAAGTCGAATCCAACCTTCAGCATCGTCAAAATTTTCGTTTAAGGATTCCAGTAATTCTTTCATATTCCTCAGTACAAGTTTGTCATATCCGACTGTCCGTCTTCGGCCTATTGTGTTGAAATACGCGGGTACGTTGACGTTTAGGGAAGCACTTATATGGACGCCTCCCGGAGGTCAAGTAACTTCACACGATAGGTTCAGTTGAGGTCGCAGTCTTATATCCGGCCT
>NZ_JAFCTQ010000040.1:0-46457 GCF_049896105.1 Janthinobacterium sp. PSPC3-1
CGCAAGGATCCCGCCCACTATCTGGCGGGACTGGAGAAACTGTGCGATGAGCTAAATGTGCTGACCTAGAAAAAAACCAGCGCAGGCGCTGGTTTTTTTGTGATCGCAAGAACCGCTTAACGGTCGAGCAAGGCGTTGACAGGCAACAGGTCGGTTTCCTTCAGGGTGCCGGCGGCCGCCTTCAAGCGCAGGCCGTTCATGATGGTGTCGTAGCGCGCTTTCGACAGGTCTTTCTGTGTCGAAAACAGTTGTTTCTGCGCATTCAAGACGTCGATATTGATGCGCACGCCCACCTGGTAACCGAGCTGGTTCGATTCCAGCGCCGACTTGCTCGACACTTCCGCCGCCTCCAGCGCCTTCACTTGCGCCATGCCGCTGTTGACACCCAGGAAAGCCTGGCGCGCATTTTGCGAGGCCGAACGGCGCGCCGTTTCCAGGTCGTTGCGGGCCTTGTTTTCCAGCGCGATCGATTCGCGCACCTTGCTGGTGACGGCAAAGCCGCTGAAAATCGGGATGCTCCACTGCACGCCGATGGCGTTGTTGTTGTTGCCGCTGCCCGTACCGCCACCCGAGGAATAGGTATGGCCGGCATTGGCGATCAGGTCCAAGGTCGGGTAGTGGCCGGCGCGGTTGCGGCCGATGTCGCGCTTGGCCGACTCCACGTTGAACTGGGCCGTGACGACGCCGAAGTTCTGCTCTTCGGCCGAGCTGACCCACGGTTCGATGGTGGCCGGCTGCGGCGCGCTGAGGACCACGCCGGTGCGCATGGTCGACAAATTCGCCGGCGCTTCGCCGATAATCGTTTGCAAGGCGCTGCGCTTGTTGGCCAGGTCATTGATGGCGGCAAACTCCTGCGCCACCACCAAGTCATACGCCGCCTGCGCTTCATGCGTGTCGGTAATGGTCTGCGTGCCGACCTCGAAATTGCGCTTGGCCGACGCCAGCTGCTCGGTGGTCGCCGCTTTTTGCGACTGCGTCGCACCCAGGTTGTCCTGCGCGCTCAGCACATCGAAATACGCCTGCGCCACGCGCGTGATCAGGTCTTGCTGCACCTGCGCGAACTGGGCTTCGGCAATCGCCTGCGCCAGCTTGCTTTGCTGATAGGTTTCCCAGCGGTCCCAACGGAACAGCGGCTGGGCCAGGGTCAGGTTATAGCTGTTGGTGCGCACGTTAACCGATGGCGAGGTGATCTTGTTGCCACCCTGGTTTTGCGTGATCAGCTCGTTGTCGCCACGCGTATTGCTGCCCGAGGCGGACACCTGCGGCAGCAAACCGGCCAGGCCCTGCGGCACCCTTTCCATCCCGGCCGACAGGGCCGCGCGCGCGCTGGCATACTGCGCGTCATTGGCCAGCGCCTGCTGGTAGACCTGGATGAGATCGGCCGCCTGTGCTTGCAGCGAGCATGTCATCGAGACAAAGGCGCTGGTCATCAGTACGGCGATAAGGGGTTTCCGCATTGCATTTCTCCGTGGGAGTCGTCAAAAGTTGATGGATACAAGAATCGGGTGCTGCCTGCGGCCCCTCCGGATAAGACGGGTGCAGGTCTCCTCGGGCCTGCGCACTGCACAGGCCCGGGATTGCGTCTACAAGAAATTACTTAATATTTTGCCATGCTGGCGTCGACCTGCAACGCCCAGGCGTGCATGCCGCCCGTCAGATTACTGACCTTGCCAAACCCATTACGTTCCAAAAAGGCCGCTACCTGCATGCTGCGCGCGCCGTGATGGCAGATGCAGACGATCTCGGCTTCTTCATCGAGGTCGTCGATGCGCGCCGGGATCGAGTTCATCGGCATCAGGGTGGCGTCGTCCAGCCGGCACAGGTCAAATTCCCACGGCTCGCGCACGTCGAGCAGGAGGGGCCGCGGACGGGCAGGGTCAGCCAGCCAGGCGGCCAGCTGCGGTGCGCTCAAGATCTCCATTGCATCCTCGCCGCGTCAGAACTGGAAGTGCGACGGCGGCACGGCTTGCAGCGGCGCCACGCTGGTTTCAAATACCTTGCGCGTGTCGTAGGCCTTGTCCGAAGTGCGCGTGATCAGGTGCGCCGACATGATCGGGGCTTCACCGATGATGGCCAGGATGCGGCCGCCCACCTTGACCTGTTGCAAAATCGCCTCAGGCAGCACCGCCAGGGCGCCGGAAATGACGATCACATCGTACGGCGCGCCCGTGCTCCAGCCCTGCGCGCCATCGCCCAGGGTCACGGTGACATTGGTCACGCCATTCGCGGCCAGGGTCTTTTCGGCCTGCGCCTTGACTTGCGGCTGGATTTCCACGCTCAGCACATGACGCGCCTTGTGCGCCAGCAAGGCCGCCATATAGCCACTGCCGGTACCGATTTCCAGGACATTTTCGTGCTTTTTAACGGCAACTTCCTGCAAGATGCGCGCTTCGAGCTTGGGCGTGAACATGCTTTCGCCACCGCCCAATGGAATTTCGGTATCGATAAAGGCCAGGTTCTTGTAGGCAGCCGGAACAAAATCTTCACGCTTGACCACGTTCAACAGCTCCAGCACGTCGATATCCAATACGTCCCAGGGACGGATTTGCTGTTCGATCATATTGAAGCGGGCTTGTTCGATATTCATCTTTGGACTCGGTAAGTGAAGTAATAATCCGCCATTTTATCGTTGAACTGGCTGAAAGCACATGTTAACCATAAAGAGGGGCGTTGGAGGAAATTTGCGACGATCTGCAGATTTGAGGGGGTGAAGCTGGCAAAGGCCTAACTGAACGGTAACATTGCCCGTGGCTCAAGCGCCCACGGGCAATGTTACCTGCAAGCCGCGCAGGCTCATGTCGATAAAGGTATTGAGGTAGGCGATGGGATCGATGTCATTCACGTCGCACGGCAGGAAGGAATGGGTCCACATCATCAGCATGGTCATCGGCGCGCACAAGATGGCGCTGACCAGCACCGGATCGACCTGGCGGAACTCGCCGCGCCGCATGCCGCGCTCGACCAGGCTGGCAATCAGGGCATTGCCGCGCTGCACCACTTCTTCGTTGTAAAACTGCGCCAGTTCGGGAAAATTGTTGGTTTCCGCCATCATCAGCTTGGTCAGCCCGGCCAGCTTGGTGGCGCCGAACTCTTCCCACCACTGCATCATCAGGCTGCGCAACAGCTCGCCGCTGCTGGCGTCCGACGCGGCCATGCTCTCTTCCGCCTCGCCGATCGAGTGCACGATATTGTCGCGCACCACCGCCTTGAACAGCTCCTGCTTGTTTTCAAAGTACAGGTACAAGGTGCCTTTCGACACGCCAGCCCGCTTGGCCACGTCTTCCAGCCGGGTCGAGGCAAAGCCCCGCTCGACAAACAGATCGAGCGCGGCGGCCAGCAATTCCTGCGGCCGCGCATCCTTGCGCCGCTCCCAGCGCGGCTTGCTATCCATCGGGACTTCCATATGCGATTCCGGTAACTTACTTTTGAGTCATTAATCTTAGACTTGTATACAAGCAAGGTCAAGACGGAATGTCGGCATCGCGCCCCGGCTCCCATGCCATTGGGCAGTTTTTCTGACAGGCAAGCTGGGATATGCTCTGCAAGCGAACCACTCATTGAAAGAGGAATACATCATGCGCCCATTTTTCCTGCTCGCCGCCGTGCTCCCGGCGATATTGCTGAGCGCCTGCGCCAGCACGGCCAGCCCGTTGCCCGCGCAACAGGAAGCCAATCGCCAGGTGGTGCTGCGGTTTTACGAAGCCGGGCTGAACCGCAAGGATGCCGATGCCGCCTTGAAGTATGTCGGCAATCGCTATGTGCAGCACAACCCGAATGCGGCCGATGGGCCGGAAGGTTTCAAGCAGTTCATCGCCTTTTTGCGCGACAAGTATCCGCAGTCGCACAGCGAGATCGTGCGCAGCTTTGTCGATGGCGACCATGTGATCCTGCATGTGCATGCAGTGCGCGAGCCTGGCACGCGCGGCAACGCCATCGTCGATATTTTCAAACTGGAAAACGGCAAGATTGTCGAACACTGGGATGTGACGCAGGCGATCCCGGAAAAGACCGCCAGCGGCAATCCCATGTTCTGAACAGGTGGATCAGGTCACCGGCGCCGGGTTGAACAGCGCCAGCGCATTGTGCAGCTTCCAGTGTTCGGCCCAGGTTTTCTTGCCGCTGGCCACTTCCAGCATCAGATGGAACAGTTCCCAGCCGATGTCGGCGATGGTGGCTTCGCCGGTGGCGATGCGGCCCGCGTTGACATCCATCAGGTCGTGCCAGCGGCGCGCCAGGTCGTCGCGCGTGGCGACCTTGATCACCGGCACGGCGGCCAGGCCATATGGCGTGCCGCGGCCGGTGGTGAAGATGTGCAGGTTCATGCCGGCCGCCAGTTGCAGGGTGCCGCAGATAAAATCGCTGGCCGGCGTGGCCGCATAGATCAGGCCTTTTTGCGTCAGCTTGTCGCCCGGCGACAGCACGCCGGAGATGGCGCTGCTGCCCGACTTGACGATCGAGCCCATGGCTTTTTCCGTGATATTGGCCAGGCCGCCCTTCTTGTTGCCGGGCGTGGTATTGGCGCTGCGGTCGACGCCGCCTTTTTGCAGGTAGTCGTCATACCAGGCCATCTCGCGGATCATGCCATTTGCCACCTCTTCATTGATGGCGCGCGCGGTCAATTGATCGATGCCGTCGCGCACTTCGGTGGTTTCCGAGAACATCACGGTGGCGCCGGCGCGCACCAGCAGGTCGGTGGCGTAGCCGACCGCCGGGTTGGCCGTCACGCCCGAAAACGCATCGCTGCCGCCGCACTGCACGCCGACCACCAGGTCGGCCGCGCTGCAGGTGACGCGGGTGCGCAGGTTCAGCGCGATCAGGCGCAGGGTGGCCATGTCCATGATGGACTGCACCATGGACTCGAAACCGACGTGGGCTTCATCCTGCAAGGTGACGATATAGGCGCCGTTGCGCACCTGGATCGCGCTTTCCGGCATCAGGCGCTGCGGCTGCAGTTTTTCACAGCCCAGACTGACCACCATCGACTGGCCGCCAAAATTGGGATTGAGACTGATATTGCGCAGGGTGCGGATCGGAATATCGGCATTCGGCGCATCGATGGCCACGCCGCAGCCATAGATATGTTCCAGTCCCACCACGTCGTCGACGTTCGGGTACAGCGGCAGCAATTCTTCCTTGATGCGCTTGACGGCGTGTTCGACCACGCCCGAGACGCACTGCACGGTGGTGGTAATGGCCAGGATATTGCGCGTGGCCACGCTGCCGTCGGCATTGCGGTAGCCCTGGAAGGTATAGCCCTCCAGCGGCGCCTGCTCCGGCGCCTTGCGGGTGGCGATCGGCAGGCCGTGCAGCTCGCGCGCCGGCGCCATGCGCACCAAGGATTCTTCGATCCAGCTGCCCTGGGCGATGTCGCGCACGGCGTAGCCGATCACGACGTCGTAGCGCACGATGGCGTCGCCTTCCCGCAGGTCGCACAGGGCGATCTTGTGGCCTTGCGGCACGCGGTCCTGCAAGATGAACTCGCCCGGAAACTCGGTGCCGGCGGGCAAGCCGCCGTCATTGACGACGATCGCCACGTTGTCGTTGTCATGCATGCGGATATATAAAGGTTTCACCGCCAACTCCTGCAAAGTAATGTCGTTCATCATGCGCCCGCCTTGCTGCTGGCCGCCGCACCGCCAGGCGCCGGCACGGCGTTCGATTGCGGCACGGATTTCTTGAATTCAAAACGCTTGATATCGCCCACCATGAACAGGTAGCACAGGATGGCCACCGCCGCATTGGCGCCGACGAAGACCAGCGCGCCGGCAAACGAGCCGGTTGCCTGCAGGATAAAGCCAATCACGATCGGCGTGGTAATGCCGGCCGTATTGCCGAAGGTATTGAACAAGCCACCGCTGAGGCCGCCCGCTTCCTTGGGCGAGGTATCGGACACCACGGCCCAGCCCAGCGCGCCGATGCCCTTGCCGAAGAAGGCCACCGCCATGATCGCCACCACCAGCCAGTCGGCCGACACATAATTACAGAAGATCATGCTCATCGCCAGCAGCATGCCGCCGACGATCGGCGTCTTGCGCGCCACCGACAGCGAATAGCCGGCCTTGATCATGCGGTCGGAAATCACGCCGCCCAGCACGCCGCCGAGGAAACCGGCGACGGCCGGCAAGGCGGCGATAAAGCCCGCCTTCAAGATCGTCATGTGGCGTTCGGTCACCAGATAGACCGGGAACCAGGTCAGGAAGAAATACGTGAGCGTGTTGATGCAGTACTGGCCGATATAAATGCCCAGCAACATGCGGCTGCTCAAGAGTTCCTTGATGCAGGCCAGGGTGTTGATTTTCGGCGCGGCACTTTTCACGCCGCTGTCGAGGTCGACCAGGCCGCCGCCCGCTTCGATATAGGCCAGTTCGGCGGCGTTGATGCGCGGATGGTCTTTCGGGCTGTAGATGGTCTTGCGCCAGATAAAGGCCATCGCGATGCCGAGCAGGCCCATCACATAGAACACGCTTTGCCAGCCATAGCTATGCACCAGCCAGCCCATGATGGGGGCGAACAGCACGGTGGCGAAATACTGCGCCGAGTTGAAGATGGCGGCGGCCTTGCCGCGCTCGGCGGTGGGGAACCAGGCCGAGGTGATGCGGCTGTTGCCGGGAAACGAAGGCGCTTCGGCCGCGCCGACCAGCAATCGCAGCCCGATCAGCATGGCCACTGCCGTGCCGCCCGTGAAGAAGCCCACCCAGCCCATCATCAGGGTAAATACCGACCACAGGAAGATGCTGAAAAAGTAGGTGATCTTGGAGCCGAAGCGGTCGAGCAGCCAGCCGCCCGGCAGCTGCGCCAGCACGTAGGACCAGGCAAAGGCGGAAAAGATGAAGCCCATTTCCACCGGCGACAGGCCGAGCAGCTTTTTCAGCTCCGGCCCGGCGATCGATATGGTGGCGCGGTCGGCGTAATTGATGGTGGTCACGATGAACAGGATGGCCAGGATGCCCCACCGCACGCGGGTGGCCTTGGCACTGGCGGCGCCAGGCTGTATGGATGGCTGTGTTTTCACTATTGTCTCCAGATGGATCGCTAAGGGCGCTGCACGAACCTGGACCGGCGGGGAAGCGCCGTATCGGTTTCTTGTTTTGCAGTCATGTAGGGTGTCGGCCGTTTTGTCATCAGTCGTCAGACAACCGACGTCGTAGTATAATCACGGCATACGGAAATAGCAATCGCGTTTTTTACCCTTTTTTTTAGCAGGCCAGGTCCATGAATTCTCCCACCATCGCCGCGCCACCGCCCAGGAAACACCGCAACCTGGCACAGGGCGTCGTGGCCCATATTGCCGACAGCATCCGCCAGGGCAGCCTGAACCCCGGCGAAAAACTGCCGACCGAATCGGAAATCATGCGCCTGCACGGCGTCAGCCGCACGGTGGTGCGCGAAGCCATCTCGCATATGCAGGCGGCCGGCATGGTGCAGACGCGGCACGGCATCGGCACCTTCGTGCTGGCGCCCGCGCCAGCACCCAGCCTGGGCATCGATCCGGGCACCGTGATCACCATGCGCGACGTGCTGGCGATCCTGGAATTGCGCATCAGCCTGGAAACCGAATCAGCCGGCCTGGCCGCCAGCCGGCGCAGCGAAGCGCAGCTGCAGCAACTGCGCGCGGCGCTCGACCATTTCCAGTCGCTGCCGCAGGGGGGCGACGAGACGGTGGCGGCCGACGTGCAGTTCCATCTGGCCATCGCGCTGGCGTCGGGCAACCGTTATTTCCACGATATCCTCAGCCACCTGGGCACAAATATCATCCCGCGCGCGCGCCTCAATTCGGCCAAGCTGGCGCAGGACGATCCGGCCATCTACATGGAACGGGTGCAGCGCGAACACGAAGACATCTTCAACGCCATCGCGCGCCAGGACCCGGAATCGGCGCGCGCCGCCATGCGCACCCACCTGAGCAACAGCCGCGAGCGCCTGCGCCGCGCTCAGGAAGCGATCGAAGCGGCCCAGTAAACCCTGCCGTTCTTCGCCAAAAACAGCGCCCGCAGTTGCCGGCGCTGTTTTTTTATCGCCGTCATGCTTGCGCTTCGCAAATTCATGTTGTACGATGTCTTACAACAGTGAGGCGTTCGGTGTGCAACGTCATCGCTTCCCTTCCTCTTTTTATAGGCGCCTTCACCATGTTTACTCCGCAAGACCTGAAACAGATCCTCTCGTCCGGCCTGCTGTCGTTCCCGATCACCGACTTCGACGCGCAAGGCGACTTCGTGCCCGGCGCCTATGCCGACCGCCTGGACTGGCTGGCCCCCTACGGCGCCACCGCCCTGTTCGTCGCTGGCGGCACCGGCGAATTCTTTTCGCTGACACCCGAGGACTACACCCAGGTCGTCAAGATCGCGGTGGAAACCTGCCGCGGCAAGGTGCCGGTACTGGCCGGCGCCGGCGGCCCGACCCGCACCGCGATCGCCTATGCCCAGGAAGCCGAGCGCCTGGGCGCGCACGGCATCTTGCTGATGCCGCACTACCTGACCGAAGCGAGCCAGGATGGCCTGGTGGCGCACGTGGAGGCGGTGTGCAAGTCGGTAAAATTCGGCGTGGTGGTGTACAACCGCAATGTCTGCAAGCTCAACGCGCAATCGCTGCTGCTGCTGGCCGAGCGCTGCCCGAACCTGATCGGCTTCAAGGACGGCGTCGGCGAAATCGAAAACATGGTCACCATCCGCCGCAAACTGGGCGACCGTTTCACTTACCTGGGCGGCCTGCCGACGGCCGAAGTGTATGCCTCGGCCTACAAGGCCTTGGGCGTGCCCGTGTATTCCTCGGCCGTATTCAACTTCATCCCGAAGACGGCGATCGAATTCTACGAAGCGGTGCGCACCGACGACTTTGCCACCACCGAACGCCTGATCGACCAGTTCTTCCTGCCCTACCTGGACATCCGCAATAAAAAGGCCGGCTATGCCGTCAGCATCGTCAAGGCCGGCGCCACCCTGGTCGGCCACACGGCCGGTCCGGTACGCACGCCGCTGATCGACCTGAACCCGCAGGAATGCGAGGAACTGGGCGCGCTGATCGCCAAGCTCGGCCCGCAATAAAGCGGCGCCAGCCTTACCGCCCACTTTGCCGGCGCGCGCTGATCCACGTCACCGCGCGCCGGCTTGCATGCAACGCAAGGAGATACGCTTGACCAATACCTCAACTGACGCCGTGCGCGGCGACATGCTGATCGGCCGGCACGCCGTGCACGGCAGCGCCACGCCCTTTTTCGCCATCGATCCGGCCAGCGGCGAGCCGCTGGCACCGGCCTTTGGCGGCGCCACCATCGACGATGTCGAGCGCGCCTGCGCCCTGGCCGAACAGGCTTTCGACACCTTCCGCGACACCACCCTGGAAGCGCGCGCCGCCTTCCTGGAAGCCATCGCCGACCAACTGCTCGATCTTGGTCCGGCCCTGATCGAACGCGCGATGCAGGAATCGGGATTGCCGCAGGCACGCCTGGAAGGCGAGCGCGGCCGCACCGTGGGCCAGTTGCGCCTGTTCGCCAAGGTGGTGCGCGATGGCGCCTGGCTGGCCACGGCGCTGGACTCGGCCTTGCCGCAGCGCACCCCGCCGCGTCCCGACCTGCGCCTGCGCAAGATCGCCCTGGGTCCGGTGGCCGTGTTCGGCGCCAGCAATTTTCCACTGGCGTTTTCGGTGGCCGGCGGCGACACCGCCTCGGCGCTGGCGGCCGGCTGCCCGGTGGTGGTCAAGGCGCACGGCGCCCACCCCGGCACCTCCGAACTGGTGGCGCGCGCGGTGCAAGCCGCGGTGGCCGCCTGCGGCTTGCCCGAAGGCGTGTTTTCCATGCTGCATGGCGATGGGCGCACCATCGGCCAGGCGCTGGTCACGCATCCGGCCATCAAGGCGGTCGGCTTCACCGGCTCGCGCCAGGGTGGCCTGGCGCTGGTGCGCAGCGCCGCCGCGCGCGCCGAACCGATCCCCGTGTATGCGGAGATGAGCAGCATCAATCCGGTGTTCCTGCTGCCGCACGCGCTGGCGCGGCACGCGGCGCGCATCGGCGCCGGCTTTGTCGATTCATTGACCCTGGGCGCCGGCCAGTTCTGCACCAATCCGGGCCTGGTGATCGCCATCGACGGGCCGGACCTGGACACTTTTTGCAGCGCCGCCGTCGCCGCCCTGGAGGGCAAGGCGGCCGGCACCATGCTGACGCCCGGCATCCACGCCGCCTTCCATGATGGCGTGGCGCGCCTGGGCCGGCATGCCGGCGTGACCCTGCTGGCGCGCGGCCAGCAGGGCAGCGCCAGCTGCGCCGGCCAGGCCGCCCTGTTCGCCACCGACGCGGCCACCTTTCTTGCCAATCCGGACCTGGAAGACGAGGTCTTCGGCGCCAGCTCGCTGCTGGTCAAATGCCAGGATGCGGCGCAGTTCCGGCAGATCGCCGAATACCTCGACGGCCAGCTGACGGCGACGCTGTTCCTGGAGCAGGACGACCAGGAACAGGCGCGCGCCCTGCTGCCGGTGCTCGAACGCAAGGCCGGCCGCATCCTGGTGAACGGCTATCCGACCGGCGTGGAAGTGTCGCATGCGATGGTGCATGGCGGTCCCTTCCCGGCCACCTCGGACAGCCGCGGCACCTCGGTGGGCGCCAGCGCCATCGACCGTTTCCTGCGCCCCGTCAGCTACCAGGACTTGCCGGCCTGGCTGCTGCCCGCCGCCCTGCAGGACGACAATCCGCTGCAGCTGTGGCGCGTGCGCGACGGCGCCCTGACGCAGGCCTGAACACCTGCCAGTCATACCATCTTCACCCCATGGGCTTGAGACACCCGCCTTATCCAATACAAGGAAAATAAAAATGAAGAGCAGCATCATCGTGGCGGCCATCGCGGCCGCCTGCGGCACCCAGGCACTGGCCCAGAGCAATGTCGTGATCTACGGCATTGCCGACGCCGGCATCACGCGCGAGAGCGGCGGCGCGGCCGGCACCGTCAACAAGGTCAACAGCGGCGCCGCCTCGGCTTCGCGCCTCGGCTTCAAGGGCAGCGAAGACCTGGGCGGCGGCCTGTCGGCCATCTTCCTGCTGGAAACAGGCTACAAGATCGACACTGGCGAGGTCGACGCGGCCGGCACCATCTTCAACCGCCAGGCCTATGTCGGCCTGAAAGGCAAGGCCGGCAGCGTCACCTTGGGGCGCCAGTACACGCCCTACCATACGGCGCTGGCCAGCGTGGCCGACCCATTCGGCACGGGCCTGGCGGGCACCTCGAAAAACCTGTTTCCCGATTCGGGCGCGAATGTGCGCAGCAGCAATACCGTGCTGTACACGAGTCCCGTGAGCAACGGTTTTACGGGCGAGCTGGCCTACAGCGCCGGCGAGAAATCCAGCAGCGCCACCGGCCGCCAGGTCGGTGCTTCGCTCGGCTACGCCAGCGGTCCGCTGACGGTGCGCCTGGCCTACAACAACAAGAACAGCGACGTGGAAACGGCGCCGGGCGTGGTGGCGGTGCGCAACGGCAATGGCCGCAACACCTTGCTGGCGGCCAATTACGACTTCAAGGTGGTCAAGCTGTTTGCCGCCTATGGCGTCGACAAGGGTTTCAACAGCGCCCCCTTGGGCAATGCCAACAACCCATACGGCGGCGTGCGCCCGACCGCGTCCACCGACGGCAATGAACTCCTGCTCGGCTTCACGGCGCCCGTCGGCGGCGGCTCGCTGATCGCCTCCATCATGCGCAAGGATGATAAAACCCGCTTCAACCAGGATGCGCGCTCCTGGGGCGTGGGCTATATCTATCCACTCTCGAAACGCAGCAGCCTGTACGGCGCCTATGCGGCGATCAGCAACCGCAACGGCGCCGGCTACACGGTGGCCAACAACAGCGAATCGGGCAGCGGCAACCGCGGCATGAACCTGGGCCTGCGCCACAGTTTCTGAGCAGGCGCCCGGCCAGAATATTCATGAAAAATTGACTTCGCGGCCATCCTCTCCAGATCGCTTTCTTTTCCTTGCCGGCATTGCCTTATGATGTCTGCAATATTATCTTAAAGCATGCCTTCACCGGCAGGCGGGGATCGGAAAGGATCAAGATGTTCAAGACTGTCGGCGAACTGCTGCGCCATTTCAAGGAAGCCGTGCCGTTCCGCCTGGGGCCGGCCATCATTTCCACCATCGTGCTGGTGACCCTGCTGCTGCTGCCCGCGCCCGATGGCCTCACGGCCAAGGCCTGGGCGCTGGTGGCGATTTTCCTCACCACCATCGTCGCCATCATTTTGAAGGTGATGCCGATCGGGGTGATGGCCATGATGGCGATCGTCATCGTTTCGCTGTCGCAAGTTACCTCCACGTCGTCCAAGGGCGCCATCACCGATGCGCTGAGCAGCTTTGCCAATCCGCTGATCTGGCTGATCGTGGTCGCCATCCTGATTTCACGCGGCCTGAAAAAGACGGGCCTGGGCAGCCGCATCGGCCTGCTGTTCATCTCGCTGCTGGGCAAGCGCACCATCGGCATCGGCTATGGCCTGGCGATCTGCGAACTGGTGCTGGCGCCGTTTACGCCCAGCAACACCGCGCGCGGCGGCGGCATCGTGCATCCGATCATGAAGTCGATCGCCAACGCGTTTGACTCCGATCCGGCCAAGGGCACCGAGCGCAAGGTGGGCACTTATTTGGCGCTGGTCAACTACCACGCCAACCCGATTACCTCGGCCATGTTTTTGACGGCCACCGCGCCCAATCCATTGGTGGTCGATTACGTGGCGCGCGTCAGCAACCAGAACTTTCACCTGAGCTGGACCACCTGGGCGCTGTGCATGCTGCTGCCGGGCCTGGTGTGCCTGCTGGTGATGCCGCTGGTGATCTATCTGTTGTCGCCGCCGGAACTGAAGGCCACGCCGGACGCGGTCGACTATGCCAGGGCGGAACTGAACACCATGGGCCCGCTGTCGGCCGCCGAAAAAGTCATGCTGGGCACCTTCGGCCTGCTGCTGGTGCTGTGGGCGAATGTGCCGGCCATGCTGTTCGGCCCGGCCTTGACGCTCGACCCCACGGTGGTCGCCTTTGTCGGCCTGTTCGTGCTGATCATTACCGGCACCATCGATTGGGACGACGTGCTGTCCGAGAAAAGCGCGTGGGACACGCTGGTGTGGTTCGGCGCGCTGGTGATGATGGCCGAGCAGTTGAACAAGACCGGCGTGATCGCCTGGTTCTCAGCCGGCATGAAAGGCGCCATCGTCGCCAGCGGCATGGACTGGCTGCCGGTGGCCAGCGTGCTGGTGCTGGTATTCGTGTTTTCGCACTATTTCTTTGCCAGCACCACGGCCCATATCAGCGCCATGCTGCTGGCCTTTCTGACAGTGGGCGCGCAGCTGATCCCGCCCCAGTACCTGATTCCCTTCATGCTGATGATGACGGCGGGGTCGGCCATCATGATGACCCTGACCCATTACGCCACCGGCACCTCGCCCATCATCTTCGGCAGCGGCTATGTAACGATGGGCAACTGGTGGCGCACGGGGCTGATCATGTGCCTGGTGGAACTGGCGATCTTTGCGGTGGTGGGCACCATCTGGTGGAAGGTGCTGGGCTACTGGTAAGCGCAGTTCAGCCCCCGTTTTGCGCAGTTCATCGCATTGCGCCACAGGCAACAGGGGGACTTTGCTATCTTGCTATCGACAGCACGGCAGCCGCAGCGCGGCCGCCGGCTTTTTTCATTCAACGATACCAATCAAAGGAAATATCATGCGTGCTTTGCTGGCCCTGTGCTGCGCCGTCGCCGTTGGCGGCTGCGCCATCGTCATCAACCCCAACGATGGCGACGTGCGCTACAGCACGGATTCCGGCGGCAAGGCCGTCGAAGGCAACCAGCAGCTCAGCCGTGATGCGCGCACGATCAGCAACGCGACGGTGCTCGATATCGGCAGCCTGAACGGCGCCGACGCCAGGATCGACGTGCGCGTCGGCCCGGTCGCCTCGCTGGTGATCGAGGCGGACAGCAACGTGCTGCCGCTGGTACAAAGCGAAGTGAGCGGCAACACCCTGCGCATCTGGAGCGACGCCAATCTGCGCCGCAGCAACGACATCCACATCATCTACACCACCCCGCGCCTGAACAAGATCAGCATGCTCAGCGGCGGGCGCCTGGTGGCCAGCGGTTTCAACGGCGACGACCTGACCCTGGTCCAGCACGGCTCGATGAAAAGTGAATTGTCGGGCAAGGTGGGCCGCCTGGACCTGGCCAACTACGGTTCCGGCAGCATCAATGCGGCCGGGCTGGTCAGCGCCAACAGCGATGCCGTACAGAACGGCTCGGGCCGCATCCACCTGGGCCAGTTGCGCGGCGAGCGCGTCAATGTGGCCGTCAATGGTTCGGGCAGCATCAGCGCCAGCGGTTTTGTCCAGCGCCTGGACGCCAACGTGAATGGCTCGGGCAACCTCAACCTGGCGCCCTTGCGCAGCGAGATTGCGTATTTGTCGAGCAACGGCTCGGGCGATATCGATGCCACCGCCACCAATGAAGTCAACGCCCGCTCCAGCGGCTCGGGCCGCATCACCGTGCATGGCGAGCCGGCCAAACGCACCCTGTCGGGCTCGCGCGTGCGCGTGGTGCAATAAGCGTGGTGCAATAAGTCTGCGCAAGTTGTAGCGGCGGGGGCTTGCTATACTGTCGGCCCCTTTTCGCTTTTCACGCCACCGCCATGCCGACTTCCGCCTCCCTGGCATGCCGCCCTTCCTGCGGCGCCTGCTGCACCGCCCCCTCGATCACCAGCCCGATACCCGGCATGCCGAATGGCAAACCGGCCGGCGTGCGCTGCGTGCAGCTGGCCGATGACAACCGGTGCCGCATCTTCGGCCAGCCCGAGCGGCCGGAATTTTGCGGCGGGCTGCAGCCATCTTTAGAAATGTGTGGCGACAGCCGTGACTATGCGGTGCACTGGCTGGGTGAGCTGGAGCGGCTGACGGCGCCCTGATATCCCCTCGGCCGCCATCCTCAGCGCTGGGCGGAATCCTGCTTGCCGTTGACCATGCGGTTGTATTCAATCAATAGCGAGATGACGGCAAACGTCAGCAGCGCGAGCAAAGCGTGGCCCATGTCGGCCAGCTCGAGTGTACCGTGCCGCCAATAATGCGTGAGCAGGACCACTCCCACCATTGCCAGGCAACCCAGGCCGTGACGACGCACGGTCATGCGCAGCAAGGCTGCCATGGAAAACTTGTTTGTCTTCATCACTCCCCCGCTGACATGCAATAGCAGGAATGTAACATTTTTTATATCCTAATAACAATATTTTGATGTTCGGCCAAGCAGGAATGGCTTGACTCTGTTTGCACGATTGCGTATATTCATGCACATTCCTGCACGATTAAGAATCTCATGACCGCCAACCTGCTTCTCAAACAGCGCCACGCGCTGATCCAGCAACAATTGCAAGCCGATGGCCGGGTGCTGGCGCTGGACCTGGCGCGCCAGCTCGATGTGTCGGAAGACACGATACGGCGCGACCTGCGCGAGATGGCCGCCGCCGGGCTGTGCCAGCGCGTATATGGCGGCGCCCTGCCGCTGGCGCCCGATGGCGGCACCTTGACCCAGCGCCAGCACGAGTCGCCCGAAAGCAAGGCGCGCCTGGCGCAGGCGGCCGTGTCGCTGGTGCGCGCGGGCCAGGTGCTGTTTCTCGATGCCGGCTCGACCAACCTGGCGATCGCCACCGCGCTGCCGCCGCTGGCATTGACGGTGATCACGAATGCGCCGGCGATCGCCATGGCGCTGATGGAACGGCCCGAGATCGAACTGATCATGGCCGGCGGGCGGATCGACCGGCGCGCCGGCGCCAGCCTGGGACCGCAGGCGCTGCGCACGGTCGAGCGCATGCACCCGGATCTATGCTTCCTCGGCGCCTGCGGCGCCGACGCCGAGGCGGGCGTCACCGCCTACAACTATGACGAGGCCGAATTCAAGCGCAGCATCGCCGGCGCCAGCCGGGCGGTGGTGGTGGCCGTGACCAGCGACAAGCTGGGCACGGCTGCGCCGTTCGGCGTGCTGGCCACCGGCCTGCTGCAGCACCTGGTGCTGGAAGCGGGCGCCGATGCCATCCATGTCGCCGCGTTTGAACGGCAAGGCGTGCAGGTGCTGCGCGCCCGCGCCCGTTGAATTTTCTTTCACCACTTTTTTGAAAAGTCTCGCCATGCACCTTACCGGTACCCTGCAACAACGCGCCACGCGCCTGGTCTTTTTCGCCGCCGGCCTCGGCATGGCGGCCTGGGCGCCGCTGGTGCCATACGCCAAGACCCGCCTGGGTCTTGATGAAGCCACCCTGGGATTTTTATTGCTGTGCCTGGGCGCGGGCTCCCTGTGCGCCATGCCGTTTACGGGGGTGCTGGCGGGCCGCTTCGGCTGCCGCAGCGTGATCCTGTGGGCCGGCGCGCTGCTGATCGCCATCTTGCCGGGACTGGCGCTGGCCGCCACGCCGCTGCAGCTTGGCCTGGTGCTGCTGGCCTTCGGCGCGGCCATGGGCACCATGGACGTGGCCATGAATATCCAGGCCGTGATCATTGAAAAAGCCAATGGCGGCGCGATGATGTCCGGCTTTCATGCCCTGTTCAGCGTGGGCGGCTTTGCCGGCGCCGGCTGCATGGCCCTGCTGCTGTGGCTGGGCCTCACGCCCGCCTGGTCGTGCGCGGTGCTGATGGTCCTGCTGGGCGCGGTGATCGGCGCCTCGCAAGGCCATTTGCTGCGCACGGTATCGTCCAGCGGCGAAAAGACGCCGCTGTTCGTGATGCCGCACGGCGCCGTGATCTTTATCGGCCTGCTGTGCTTTATCGTGTTCCTGGCCGAAGGCGCCATCCTCGACTGGAGCGCCCTGTTCCTGACCACCACGCGCGGCGTGGACGCCAGCCAGGGCGGCCTGGGCTACGCCGCGTTTGCCATCGCCATGACGGTCGGCCGCTTTACGGGCGACAAGGTGGTTGGCCGCTTCGGCGGCAAGCGGGTACTCGCTGTGGGCGGCCTGTGCGCGGCCGGCGGCTTCTTCCTGGCGGTGGCCGCGCCCGGCGCGGTGCTGGCGCTGCTGGGCTTCGTGCTGGTCGGCCTGGGCGCAGCCAATATCGTGCCCATTTTGTTTACCGCGGCCGGCAACCAGACGGCCATGCCGGCCAGCCTGGCGGTGGCGGCGATTACCACCATCGGCTATGCCGGCATCCTGGCAGGGCCGGCCGTGATCGGTTTTGTCGCCCACGCCACCAGCCTCAATATCGCGTTTGCCATCCTCGGCGGCTCGCTGCTGCTGGTTGCGGCCAGCGCACGCCTGGCCGCAGCGCCAGCATCGGCGGCCAAAGCGGCAGCCTGATCCTCCTCTTGCCTGCCCGGCGGCGCTGAAAAAGCGCCGCCGGGCAGCGCCCCAATCGCGTCGGCAAGCCGCTCTCGTGGTAAGCTTCGACCCCGCGCACCATCGTGCAACATCGTGACGCTGCGCGGTCTCCCCCTCCCCTTGTCGCTTACCCACTTAAACATACCGATACATGGATCTGATTCTTGCATTTAAAGCCATCATCATGGGGCTGGTCGAAGGTTTTACCGAATTCCTGCCGATTTCCTCCACCGGCCACCTGATTCTTGCCGGCAGCCTGCTCGACTTTACCAACGATGTGTCGAAAGACGTGATGGATGTGTTCGAGATCGCGATCCAGGCCGGCGCCATCCTGGCCGTGTGCTGGGAATACCGCGCGCGCATCGGCTCGGTGCTGTCGACCTTCAGTACGGAAATCAAATCGCGCAAGTTCGTGCTGAACGTGGCGATCGCCTTTTTGCCGCTGGCCATTATCGGCCTGGCGATCGGCAAGATGATCAAGCACGCGCTGTTCAAGCCGGTGCCGGTGGCGCTGGCCTTTATCATCGGCGGTGTGATCATTTTGCTGGTCGAGCGCCGCGCGCGCCTGAACCCGGTCACCGTGCGCGTCAATTCGGTCGATGAGATGACCCCGCTCGACGCCCTGAAAGTGGGCTGCGCCCAGGCCTTCGCGCTGATTCCCGGCACCAGCCGCTCGGGCTCGACGATTATCGGCGGCATGCTGCTGGGCCTGTCGCGCAAGACGGCCACCGAGTTCTCGTTCTTCCTGGCCATTCCCACCTTGCTGGCCGCCACCTTTTATTCGCTGTACAAGGCGCGCGACATTTTGTCGGCCACCGATTTGCCGCTGTTTACCCTGGGTACCCTGGCCGCGTTCGTCTCCGCGTTTTTGTGCGTGCGCTGGCTGCTGCGCTACATCAGTTCGCATGACTTCACATTCTTTGCCTGGTACCGTATCGTGTTTGGCGTGCTGGTGATCGCCAGCGCCCATTACGGCTGGGTTGTCTGGGCAGAATAAGGCACCATGAATCAAGACCTCAACGCGCAAGCCCTGCAGACGCTGCAAACCGTCTTCGGCTATCCGGCCTTCCGCGGCCAGCAGGCCGATATCGTCGACCATGTCAGCCACGGCGGCGACGCGCTGGTACTGATGCCCACCGGCGGCGGCAAGTCGCTGTGCTACCAGATCCCGGCCCTGCTGCGCGACGGCGTCGGCGTGGTGATCTCTCCGCTGATCGCGCTGATGCAGGACCAGGTCGACGCGCTGGCCGAAGTGGGCGTGCGCGCCGCGTTCCTGAACTCCACCCAGACCTACGAAGAAGCGGGCCGCATCGAGCGCCTGGTGCGCACCGGCCAGATCGACCTGGTCTACGTGGCGCCCGAGCGATTGATGACGCAGCGCTGCCTGGACCTGTTCCAGGCCTCGAAAATCGCCCTGTTCGCCATCGACGAGGCGCACTGCGTGGCCCAGTGGGGTCACGACTTCCGTCCCGAATACATCAAGCTGTCGGTGCTGCACGAGCAGTTCCCGGACGTGCCGCGCATTGCCCTCACGGCCACCGCCGACCCGCAGACGCGCGCCGAAATCGCGCTGCGCTTGCAGCTGGACGACGCGCGCCAGTTCGTGTCGTCGTTCGACCGGCCGAACATCCGCTACCAGATCGTCGAAAAGGCCAATGGCCGCAAGCAGCTGCTCGACTTCATCAACACCGAGCACGCGGGCGACTGCGGCATCGTCTATTGCCTGTCGCGTAAAAAAGTCGAAGAGACGGCCGAATTTCTGAACCAGAGCGGCATCCGCGCCTTGCCGTATCACGCCGGCATGGAGTACGCGAAACGCAGCGCCAACCAGGCGCGCTTCCTGCGCGAGGAAAATATCGTGATGGTGGCCACCATCGCCTTCGGCATGGGCATCGACAAGCCCGACGTGCGTTTCGTGGCCCACCTGGATCTGCCGAAAAGCATCGAGGGCTATTACCAGGAAACGGGGCGCGCGGGCCGCGACGGCATGGCCGCCAATGCCTGGATGGCGTATGGCCTGCAGGACGTGGTGCTGCAGCGGCGCATGATCGACGAGTCGGAAGCCGACGAAACCTTCAAGCGCGTGCTGGGCGTGAAACTCGACGCCATGCTGGGCCTGTGCGAAACCCTCAGCTGCCGGCGCATGCGCCTGCTCGAATACTTCGGCGAGCCAGCTTCCCCATGCGGCAACTGCGACACCTGTCTGGTGCCGCCGGTGTCCTTCGATGGCACGGTGCCGGTGCAAAAACTGCTGTCGGCGATCTACCGCGTCGACCAGCGCTTTGCCGGCGGCCACGTGATCGACGTCCTGCGCGGCATGGAGTCCGAGCGCATCAAGACCTGGCACCACGATAGTTTATCGGTGTTTGGTATCGGCGCCGACCTGGGCGAAGCGGAATGGAAGTCGATTTTGCGCCAGGCCATCGCGCTGGGCCTGGTGGCCGTCGACCATGAACAATACAGCTCATTGAAACTGACCGACGCCTCGCGCCCGGTGCTCAAGGGCGGCCAGAAAGTGCAGCTGCGCCAGTACCAGAAACCGGTGAAAACCAGCAAGCGCAGCACCAGCGTGGCCAAGGGTTATGTCGAGATGGATCTGTCCACCAGCGAGCAAGCGATCTTCGACAAGCTGCGCTGGTGGCGGGTGGAAACGGCGCGCACCCACAATGTGCCGGCGTATGTCATTTTCGTCGACGCCACCCTGCGCGAAATCGCCAAGGCCAAGCCGACGTCACTGGAACAGCTGCGCAGCGTCAGCGGCGTGGGCGAGAAAAAGCTGGCGTCCTACGGCGATGAAATCGTCGCCATGATCCTGGAAATGATCTGACGGCAGGATAAAAAAACGGCGCCCGCGGGCGCCGTTTTCACCTCTATCGTGCGACAGGCTTGCCGTCCGTATCGAGCACCGTCACCTCGCCCCAGCCCAGCTCCCGCACGCCCGCTTCGATCTTGCGCAGGTCGCCGATCACCACCCAGACCAGGTCATCGGGCTGCACGAATTTGGCGGCGGCGCCGGCCAGTTGCGCCGGCGCCAGCTGGCGCAGCCTGGCCGAGTAGCCGGACCAGTAATCGTCGGGCAGGCCCAGGTTCAGGCTGGTCAGCGCGGCCGAGTCGAGCGCGGCCAAGGTTTCAAAACGGCCCGCCAGGCGCGCGCCCATGTTGCGCATGATGCTGTTGAACTCTTCGCCCTGCAGCGGGCGCTCGCCGGCCACGCCGCGGATTTCCTTGGCCACTTCGACCATCGCTTCGCGGGTTTTATCGGTCTGCACGGGCGCCACCACCAGCAGGGCGCGCTGGCCGCGCGGATTGGTCAGCTGGCCGCTGGTGCCGTAGCTCCAGTGCTTGTCCAGCCGCAGGTTGCGGTTCAGGCGCGAGGTGGCCATGCCGCCGAAGTTCTGCATCACCGGTTCCATCGCCAGGTCTTCCGGCTGCCCCTGCAATTGCGTCAGCTGCGCGGCAACGATGGTCGATTGCGGCGCATCGGGTTTGTCGATCAGGAACACGCGCTTGCCGGCCGTGCGCGCGGGCGCGGCGGCCGGCTTGGCCGGTGCGCTGCCGCCCTGCCAGGCGCCGAACGACGCTTCCAGCGCCGGCATCAGCTGCGCCAGGGTGGTGTCGCCGCTGACGACGATGGTGGCGCTGCCCGGTTTGAACCAGCTGGCGTGCCACTGCGCCACATCGTCCCGCGTGAGGCGGCTCACGCTGTCGGCGTCACCGGAGGCGGGACGGCCATAGGTTCGGTCGGCGCCATACAGGATGCCCGGCACGATGCGCATGGCCAGGCTGGTGGGCTGGGCCTTTTCCTGCGCGATCTGCGCCAGGCGGCGCTGCTGTTGCTGCGTGAACAGCGCGTCCGCAAACGCCGGGCGCAGGGCCGCGTCGGCCATCAGCGCCAGCGACGGCGCCAGGTTGCCGGCGGTCGACTGCAGCCGCAATAGCGACAGGTCGGCCAGGGTCGCGGCCGACATCTGCGCACCCAGCGATTCGAGCGCGTCGGACAGCTGGAAGGCATTGCGCGTGCGCGTGCCCTTGTCGAGCAAGTCCATCGCCAGCGAGGCGGCGCCGGCCTTGGCGCTGCTGTCGGACGCGCTGCCGGCGTCAAGCGCCAGGGTCACGTTGACGATGGGCGCCGTGTGCCGCTGCAGCAGCACCACTTTCACGCCGTTTTTCAGCTGCGCGCGTTCGATGGCGGGAAACGCCACCTCGGGCGGCGTGCCCAGCGCCGGCAGCAGCTTGCGGTCCAGCGTGGATTTTTCCACCGCCAGCTGGGCAAACGGTTTGACCGTCATCGTATGGCTGTGGGCATTGAGCCAGGCCGCGCCGCTGCGTTTGACCTGCTCCGGCGTCGCCCTGGCCGCCGCTTCCAGCTGGTCCAGGTAGGCTTCCGGCGTGGCGCCGAAGGTGGCGTTTTCGGCCAGCAGGTCGGCGCGCCGGCCCAGGCGCTCGTTGGCGCGCGCAAAGGCGGCCAGGCTGCTGGTCTTGACGCGCGCCAGTTCGGCCGCCGTCGGCCCTTGCGCCAGCAGTTCGCGCAATACATTGTCCATCTCGCGCTCGGCGTCCGCCGGCGCCACGCCCGGCTTGACCGTGACGATGATATTGAACGTGCTGCCCAGTTCGGCGTCATTGACGCCGGCATTGACGGCCGTGGCCAGGCCTTTTTCGTACACCAGCCGGCGTTCCAGGCGCGCGCTTTTCGAGCCGGCCAGCACCTCGGCCAGCAGCGACAGGCGCCCCAGCTCCGGATCACCGACGGCCGGCGCATGGTAGCTGCGGTAGATGCGCGCCTGCGGCACGCGGTCTTCCATCTCGCTGCGGATATCGCTGTCCAGGCGCGGGATCCAGCGCTGCGTGCGCGGCAGCGGCGGACCCGGCGGAATCGCGCCGAAATACTGCGTTACCAGCGCCAGCGCGCGCTCGGGCGTGATGTCGCCCGCCAGCGCAATGACGGCGTTGTTCGGCCCGTAATAGCTGCGGTACCACTGCTTGATGTCGTCCAGCGAGGCGGCGTTCAGGTCGTCCATGCTGCCGATGGTCGACCACGAATACGGGTGCGAATACGGATACATCTGGGCGCTGATTTCCTGCCACACGCGGCCATAGGGCTGGTTCTCGCCCTGGCGCTTTTCATTCTGCACCACGCCGCGTTCGCGCTCGAGCATCTCCTTCGAGATGTAGTTGCCCAGGTAGCCCATGCGGTCCGACTCCAGGTACAGCGTGCGCTCCAGCGCCGATACGGGCACGTCTTCATAGAAATTGGTGCGGTCGCCATTGGTGGTGCCGTTGCGGTTGTTCGCGCCCAGGTCATCCATCGCTTCGCGAAAACCGTGCGGATAGTTTTCCGAGCCGTTGAAGAAGAAGTGTTCGAACAGATGCGCAAAGCCGGTCTTGCCGCGCTGCTCGTTGCGCGAACCGACGTGGTACCACAGGTTTACCGCCACCACGGGCACGCTGTGATCCTCATGCACGACCAGGGTCAGGCCGTTCTTGAGCACGAATTTCTGCTGCTTCAAGGCGTAGGTACTGCGCTGGAACGGCGCCTGCGCCACCGGCGTGGCGGCGTGCAGCGGCGGCGCCATATGTGTGGCCAACACCAACGGCAGCGCCACGGACAACCACAGTTTCTGTTTCATTCGTCACCTCGAAAAACACATCACGGTCAAACCGCCGCACGCCGGCGGCGGGAGTGCGGATATTTTGCCAGATGTTGTAGATGGCAAAGAATTATTTATTTCATTTCAGCAATTTTCGGCAAGCGCGCCGCCGGCCTATGCATGGGCGCCCAAAAACGGTACGATCCTGCGATGGAAACCAAATGGCTGGAAGACTTCATCTCGCTCGCTGAAACGCATAATTTCAGCCGTTCCGCGGCCCTGCGCCACGTCACCCAGCCGGCCTTTTCGCGGCGCATCCAGTCGCTGGAAAACTGGCTCGGCATCGACCTGGTCGACCGCACCTCCTACCCCACGCGGCTGACGCCGGCCGGCGCCGTGTTTTATGAACAGGCGCTGGAAATGCTGGGCCAGATCAACGGCGTGCGCGCCCTGCTGCGCGGCAAGCGCGCCGCCACCCAGACCAGCGTCGACTTCGCCGTGCCGCACACCCTGTCGCTGACCTTCATGCCGAAATGGCTGACCGCGCTAGAAGAAGGCTTTGCGCCGATCAACAGCAGGCTGATGGCGCTCAACGTGCACGACGCGGTGCTGCAGCTGGTCGATGGCGGCTGCGATTTGCTGCTGTGCTACCACCATCCGCGCCAGCCGGTGCAGCTCG
This sequence comes from Janthinobacterium sp. PSPC3-1, assembly GCF_049896105.1. Lineage (NCBI taxonomy): Bacteria > Pseudomonadati > Pseudomonadota > Betaproteobacteria > Burkholderiales > Oxalobacteraceae > Janthinobacterium > Janthinobacterium sp. PSPC3-1. Next base: position 23,575 of record NZ_JAFCTQ010000040.1, read on the forward strand.
ATCCGGGCCGCTACGACATGCTCGTCATGGGCCGCGAAACCGTGCGCGCCTATGCCCGCTGCGGCGCCGACAAGGTGCCCGATTTCGTCCTGCCGGGCAGCGCCGACGATCCGGTACCCTTTCTTTCCTACACCAGCAACGCCTACCTGGGGCGCATGGTCGAACTGCTGATGGCCGACGCGAAGACGCCCTTGTTTCTCGACACCTGCTACGAAACCGACATGGCCGAAGGCCTGAAAATGATGGCGCTGGAAGGGCGCGGCATCGCCTTCCTGCCCGAATCGGCGGTGCTGCGCGACGTCAAGTACAAGCACCTGGCGCTGGCCGACGGCGGCGCGCCGGGCTGGGAAATCGAGCTGGAAATCCGTTTGTACCGCGAACGCCCGAACGGCCAGCGGCCCGGCAAGGCCATCGTCGAAAGCCTGTGGCAGTACCTGGTGCAAGCGCAGGAAAATGCCGCGCGCGGCAGCCGCCGGCGCAAGCGCGGCACCCCGAAATCCTGAGGCAATAACTATGCAATAAATGCATGAGCGGATGCGCACAAAGCATTGGCCGGGGCATGAGGCCATCGCCTACGATGCGGTTCCGCTGCGCACAGCTGCATTCGGCTGCGCCTCTCACGTATTCGTATTGTCCAGGAGCTTATCAAGCATGACCAGCAAGCACGCACTGCCTTCCTACCTCAACCCTGAAGATCTCGGCCCATGGGGCGTCTACCTCGAGCAGATCGAGCGCGTCACGCCTTACCTGGGCAGCCTGTCGCGCTGGGTCGAAACATTGAAACGTCCGAAGCGCATCCTGACGGTCGACGTGCCGATCGAGCGCGATGACGGCAGCATCGCCCACTACGAAGGCTACCGCGTGCAGCACAATATGTCGCGCGGCCCGGGCAAGGGCGGCGTGCGCTTCCACCAGGACGTGACCTTGTCGGAAGTGATGGCGCTGTCGGCCTGGATGACGGTCAAGAACGCGGCCGTCAACGTGCCCTACGGTGGCGCCAAGGGCGGCATCCGTGTCGATCCGAAGACCCTGTCGCGCAACGAACTGCAGCGCCTGACGCGCCGCTACACCAGCGAAATCAGCATGATCATCGGCCCGAACAAGGATATCCCGGCGCCGGACGTCAACACCAATGAACAGGTGATGGCCTGGATGATGGACAGCTACTCCATGCTCAACGGCAATATGTCGACCGGCGTGGTGACCGGCAAGCCGATCTCGCTCGGCGGCAGCCTGGGCCGCCGCGATGCGACCGGCCGCGGCGTGTACGTGGTCGGCTGCGACGCGGCCGCCAAGGTCGGCATGCAGATCGAAGGCGCGAAGATCATCGTGCAAGGTTTCGGTAACGTGGGCGGCGTGGCCGCGCGCATGTTTGCCGAAGCGGGCGCGAAAATCGTCGCGGTGCAGGATCACAAGACCACCGTGGTGCACACGGGCGGCCTGGACATTCCGCAACTGCTGGCGCACGTGGCCGAAGCGGGCAGCGTCGAAGGTTTCCCGGGCGCCGAAGCGTTCGTGCCGCGCGACGATTTCTGGGGCATCGATTGCGACATCCTGATCCCGGCCGCGCTGGAACAGCAGATCACCGCCGAGCGCGCCCACATCATCAAGGCAAAAATCATCCTGGAAGGCGCCAACGGCCCGACCATGCCGGCCGCCGATGACATCCTGAACGACAAGGGCGTGCTGATCGTGCCGGACGTGCTGGCCAACGCCGGCGGCGTGACCGTCAGCTACTTCGAATGGTCGCAGAACTTCTCGAGCTTCTTCTGGACCGAAGAAGAGATCAACAGCCGCTTGACGCGCATCATGCGCGAAGCGTTCGACGCGGTGTGGCAAGTGTCGCAAGAGAAAAAAGTCTCGATGCGTACCGCGACCTTTATCCTGGCCTGCACGCGCGTGCTGCAGGCGCGCGAGGTACGCGGTCTGTATCCTTAATGGCCTGAACAACGTGGCCTGAACCAAGCCCGGGACAGTGCGGCCATGCCGCGCCAGTTCCGGGCTTTTTTGCGCCTGCTCCCTTCGCGCGCCGTCAATTCCGCTCAGTTTCCCCGCTTTACCCTTCCGCCGGACACAGCTGTGACAGCCATAATGTAACCAGATATTTCTGGAAACTTGCGCCGCCACCTGTCGTTTTATACTAACGCCACTTCACGCGGCCATGCGACGCGACCGAGATCACCATCCCGCCAGTAAGTGCTTGCATTTCAGGCAGTTCAGCTTATAACGACAGAGATGGCAGCCCGTTCCTGATCAAAACAATCCATCGCATGACAGGCAAGGCATGGCAAGCGACTGGCGTCGATAACAAAGGAAACAACATGATTTTAGTGACCGGCGGCGCCGGCTTCATCGGTTCCAATTTTGTCCGCGACTGGCTGGCACACAATGATGAGCCCGTCATCAACCTGGACAAGCTGACCTACGCTGGCAACCTCGGCAATCTGGCCAGCCTGGAACACGATGCCCGGCATCTTTTCGTGCGTGGCGATATCGGCGACACCGCCTTGGTGTCCCGCCTGCTGGCCGAGCATCAGCCGCGCGCCATCGTGCATTTTGCCGCCGAAAGCCATGTCGACCGCTCGATCCACAGCCCAGGTGAATTCATCACCACCAACGTCAACGGCACCTTCAGCCTGCTCGAAGCGGCGCGCGCCTACTGGTCCGGCCTGACCGGCGACGCCAGGGATGGCTTCCGCTTCCTGCACGTGTCGACCGATGAAGTGTATGGCACCCTGGGACCGCAGGATCCGCCGTTTACCGAAACCACGCCATATGCGCCGAACAGCCCCTATTCGGCATCGAAGGCGGCCTCCGACCACCTGGTGCGCGCCTATTTCCATACCTATGGCATGCCGGCGCTCACCACCAACTGCTCGAACAACTATGGCTCTTTCCATTTCCCGGAAAAACTGATTCCTCTCATTATCAGCAATGCCCGCGCCGGCAAGCCCCTGCCGATCTACGGCGATGGCATGCAGGTACGCGACTGGCTGTATGTCGGCGACCACTGCGCGGCCATCCGCCGCGTGCTGGAGGCGGGCCGCCCGGGCGAGGTGTATAACGTGGGCGGCTGGAACGAAATGGCCAATCTGGACGTGGTGCACACCTTGTGCGACATCCTCGACACGCTGGCGCCGAAAGCCTCGGGCAGCTACCGCGCACAGATCACCTATGTGCAGGACCGCCCCGGCCACGACCGCCGCTATGCCATCGATGCGCGCAAGATCGAACGCGAACTGGGCTGGAAACCGGCGGAAACCTTCCAGACCGGCATCCGCAAGACGGTGCAGTGGTACCTCGACAACCAGGCCTGGGTGCACGAAGTCCAATCGGGCGACTACCTGAAGTGGGTGGAAAAAAACTACGCGGCGCGCGAGGCCGCAAAGGAAACCATCTGATGAGCACCGCTATCGCACGCAAGGGCATCATCCTGGCCGGCGGCTCCGGCACGCGCCTGTATCCGGTCACCATGGCCGTGTCGAAACAGCTGCTGCCGGTGTACGACAAGCCGATGATCTATTATCCGCTGACCACCCTGATGCTGGCGGGCATACGTGACATCCTGATCATTTCGACCCCGCAGGATACGCCGCGCTTCCAGGAACTGCTGGGAGATGGCAGCCAGTGGGGCATCAGCCTGAGCTACGCCGTGCAGCCCAGCCCGGATGGCCTCGCGCAAGCATTTATTATCGGCAAGGAATTTGTCGGTGACGCGCCATCCGCACTGATCCTTGGCGACAATATTTATTACGGACACGATTTTGAAACGCAGTTGCGCGACGCATCGGCACGCACCACCGGCGCGACCGTGTTTGCCTATCACGTGCACGACCCGGAACGCTATGGCGTGGTCGACTTCGATGAACAGCAACTGGCCATCAGCATCGAGGAAAAACCGCTCAAGCCAAAGTCGAATTATGCCGTCACCGGTCTGTATTTCTACGACAATCAGGTCTGCGATATCGCCGCCGGCATTCGTCCGTCACCGCGTGGCGAGCTGGAAATCACGGACGTCAATCGTACCTACCTGCAACAGGGCCAACTGACCGTCGAGCTGATGGGACGCGGCATGGCCTGGCTCGATACCGGCACCCATGACTCCCTGCTCGAGGCCGGCCAGTTCATTGCCACGATCGAAAACCGCCAGGGCCTGAAAGTGGCTTGCCCTGAAGAAATTGCCTATCGCAAAGGTTATATCAATGCTGAAAGGCTGGAACAATTGGCACAGCCATTGAAAAAAAATGCCTACGGTCAATATCTTCTGCGCCTGCTGACCAACAAAGTTTTTTGAGGCACCGCAGGTTCCTCACTCCATGACAAGCTACCAATACCATGCAAATAAAAACCACAGCGATACCTGATCTTCTGCTGATTGAACCGACAGTATTCGGTGACGACCGGGGCTTTTTCTATGAAAGCTACAACCGGCAGCGCTTTGCCGACATGACCGGCGTCACGTGCGAATTTGTGCAGGACAATCATTCCAAGTCCGCCAAGGGCGTGCTGCGTGGCTTGCACTATCAGATCAAACAGCCGCAAGGAAAACTGGTGCGCGTTACCAGCGGTGAAGTCTTCGACGTGGCGGTCGATTTGCGCAAAAGCTCGGCCACCTTCGGCAAATGGGCCGGTACGGTGCTATCGGCCAAGAATAACCGCCAGTTGTGGATACCGGAAGGGTTCGCCCACGGCTTCCTGGTGCTCAGCGAGCACGCCGAGTTTCTGTATAAAACAACCGATTACTGGGCACCCGAGTTCGAACGCAGCCTGTTGTGGAATGACCCGGCCATCGGCATCGACTGGCCACTTGACGGCGAGCCACTGCTGTCCGGCAAGGATAAAACAGGAACCTTGCTGGCCAACGCCGAAGTCTACGATTGAGCCGGACAGCGGGGCAGTGCCGCTGGCTTACACGGCATAGCCCTGCGGATTCTGATGCTGCCAGCGCCAGTGATCCCGGCACATGTCGTCGATAGTCTTCTGCGCCGTCCAGCCCAGCAGTTCACGCGCCTGCTCGGCCGAGGCATAGCAACTGGCGATGTCGCCGGGGCGGCGCGGCACGATCCGGTACGGCACCGGGCGGCCACTGGCCGCTTCAAAAGCACGCACGGTATCGAGCACGCTGTAGCCGTGGCCCGTACCGAGGTTGACGGTAAAGCCGCCCTCGGTGGAAAACAGGCGGTTCAGGGCCGCTACATGGCCCAGCGCCAGGTCGACCACGTGGATGTAGTCGCGCACGCCGGTGCCGTCCGGTGTCGGGTAATCGTTGCCGAACACCGACAGCTTGTCGCGGCGGCCAACGGCCACTTGCGCGATAAAGGGCATCAGGTTGTTGGGAATGCCGGAAGGATCTTCACCGATCAGGCCGCTGGCATGCGCCCCCACCGGATTGAAGTAGCGCAACACGCCGACCTGCCATTGCGCATCGGCATGCACCAGGTCGGCCAGGATTTCCTCGACCATCAACTTGGAACGGCCATACGCGTTGGTCACCGACAGGCGCGACGTTTCCAGGATGGGCAGCACTTCCGGATCGCCATACACGGTGGCTGACGAGCTGAATACAAAGCGCTTCACATTGGCCGCGGCCAGCACCTCGAGCAGCGCCACGGTACCACTGACGTTGTTATCCATGTACATCAGGGGCACGGTGACCGACTCGCCGACCGACTTCAGGCCGGCAAAATGAATCACCGCGTCAACGACGTGCTCAGCCAGGATGGCGGCCATGGCGGCACGGTCACGCACGTCGGCTTGATAAAACGGCACGCTCCTGCCGGCAATGCGCTCGACGCGCAGCAGTGCCTCGCGCGCGCTGTTGCACAGATTATCCACCGCAATCACATCGAAGCCTGCGGCCAGCAATTCAACGCAAGTGTGCGAACCGATAAAGCCGGACGCGCCGGTCACGAGAATTTTCTTGGCCATCATCGCAATCCATGCAAAAAAATCAAGCTTAGCCCAATTGTGCAGACTTGACCAGCCAGCCCGCACACGCTTGCCGGTTTATTTTTTGATGAATACCAGGTCCCACACACCATGGCCCAGCTTCAGGCCGCGGTTTTCAAACTTGGTCAGCGGACGATAGGCCGGCTGCGGCGCGTAAGCTTCGGCGCTGTTTTGCAGTTGCGGCTCGGCGCCGAGCACGTCAAGCATCTGCACCGCGTAATCTTCCCAGTCGGTGGCGCAATGCAGATAGCCGCCCGGCGCCAGGCGCTCGGTCAGCTGCCGCACGAACGGCGACTGGATCAGGCGGCGCTTGTTATGGCGCGCCTTGTGCCAGGGATCGGGGAAGAACACGTGGATGCCGGCCAGCGAATTGGCCGGTATCATGTGCGTCAGCACCTCCACGGCGTCGTGCTGCAGCAGGCGCAGATTGGTCAGCGACTCTTCGCCGATCAGTTTCAACAAGCTGCCCACGCCCGGCGTATGCACTTCGACGCCGATAAAGTCCTTGTCCGGCATCGCCTTGGCGATATGCGCAGTGGTGGCGCCCATGCCGAAACCGATTTCCAGGATCACAGGCGCCTGACGGCCGAATACCTGTTCGAAATTCAAGGCGTCCTTATTGAAAGGCAACAGAAACTGCGGTCCCAGCGTCTCGAGCGCGCGCGCCTGCGCCACCGACAGGCGCCCCGCGCGGGTGACGAAACTGCGGATGCGGTGTTCGGTCGGATCGTACATCATCGGCCGCGCCGGGCCGTTTGCTGGAGTATCAGAAGACATGGGAATGAGAAAAAAGTAGCCGCGCCACGCGCGTGCCGGATGCCGGCAAAAATGGAGCGGGTGAAGGGAATCGAACCCTCGTCGTAAGCTTGGGAAGCTTCTGCTCTACCATTGAGCTACACCCGCGAAGCCTGCATTTTACGCGCGATGGCAAGCACTTGGCAAACGCTCAGGTGCCGGCCATGCTACTGTGGCAAATCGGGATGGCGCAGATAATTTCCTTGAAGCATGCGCTTTCCAGGGGTTTTTTGTGAATTTCGAGCAACAACCTGCGGGAAACGCAAAAAAATGCTTTAAGATAGGAGTTGATTGCCTTTAATTATTGCCATCACGAGTGTGCATCGCAGACTTATGTGTGGAATGTTGCTACAATCGTGTACTAGATTCATAAGTTTGCGTTTTACCTCCCTGTTTAACTCTAAAGGATATCCCATGAAAAAAGTTCTGATCGCTTCGGCAATCCTGTTCGCTTCGGCACAAGCAATGGCGCAAACCACCGCTCCAGTTGGCGGCGCTCCAGTGCCACCAGCAGCAGCTCCAGCAGCTGGCGCTACCGGCGCAGCTGCCGGCGGCACCGTTGCCGGCCTGAGCACCAGCGCCCTGATCGCCATCGGCGCAGCCGTTGCTGTCGTTGCCGGCGCAGCAAGCTCGGATTCGAGCACCACCAGCCACCACGGCACCACCAGCCACCACTAATCCCTGGCTGCCCAGGCAGCGCAAGGCAGGCCAAGCCGACCGGCTGATCTCCAACCGGCGGTGGCAGTCTGACGTGGTGTGAGGTGAAATCGTCAATGATGCTCACCTCAAAAAAAAGAGCCCCTTTCATTTGAAACGGGCTCTTTATTTTTCCGCAAAGAATTCGACATGACCTGTCGCCATGCGCGAAGCAAGCTGACCTGCCTTTGCCATGTGTTCCACTTTTAAACCAAATTTGTTTCATGCCAGTCATTCACTTAGCATTCTCATTCCGATGAAAAACCAGCCTTTTCACAAACGCGTGGTTTTTGCCTTGCATGGCATCGCTGCGGCGCTGCGCATGGAATCGAGCTTCCGCCTGCAATGCCTTGCCGCTCTGGTCGTGGTGATCGTACTGGCCTGCGCCAGGCCATCCATGACCTGGTGGGCGCTACTGCTGCTCAACTGCGGCATGGTGCTGGCGGCGGAGTTGTTCAACACGGCGCTTGAACACCTGATCGACCATTTGCACCCGGCCTTGCATCCCAGCATTAAAATCGCCAAGGATTGCGCCGCAGGCGCAGTGCTGCTCCTCAGCATGAGCGCCGTGGCGGTGTTTATTGCTTTTTTGATTGAATATTTTCAGATGTGAAAGATCAGGCGTCGATCTTTACAGGGTAAATGACGGCAATCGCCGTGCAAGCCGGCGATGCGTGGTTTACCCCGCATCGCCGGCTTTTCCGGGCAGCCTTTAATACTTGCTCTGCCAGGTAACGCTGATTTCTTTCGGTCCCGGATTGATCGACAGGCCGGACTTGCTCTGGTCACGCTGCGCCTGCCACAACCAGGTACCCACGGCGTAGCCCAGGATGCCGCCGGCAACGGTATCGGACACCCAGTGCTTGCGGCCGGCGACACGGCCCGCAGAACCGAGCGCCGCCACGCCATACAGCCACGGTGCGTCGTATTCCTGGGCAAACGGCGTCACGGCGGCAAACGCGATCGTCGAATGTCCCGATGGGAAGGAAGCGTCCGAACGCTTCTTGCCCTCGCCCACGCTGGTCCACGGACCGCGATCCTCACCGGGACGGGCGCGGCCGATCGCATATTTCCCCACCAGCGCCAGGCCTGTCGCGGCAGCGACCGACTGCATCGAGATCAGGCCGATATTTTGCATGCGCTCGTCGCCAAGGGCAAAGGCGGCGCCGGCGGCACCCACCAGCGCGAACGGCATGACTTTGCCCACCTTGTCCCAGTTGCGCAGCACGCTGGAATCCTGATGTTTCTTGACAAAGCGGTCGACCGGCTTGTCGCTCAGTGCCGATGCCACCACCACGCCACCGACCAGGGCGGTCGCCTTGAGCCAGTCAGCAGCTTCAGGCACGGCGGACGACGATTGCTCCAGGCGCGCGCGCATGGCTGGCCAAGGGCTGACAAATGGCCGGACCGGAGGATTGACCGCTGGCAGATTCTGCTCGTCGGCACGTTCCGCAAAATTGCCGAGGCCGTCATAGCTGTGCATATCGGCACGCGGACGCTCCACCATGTCATACAGATCGCCCGGCGACGCCACCATCTGGCCGCCATCACGCGTCCATGGTGAAATCGAAAAAGCAGCGGTCGACTGCGTATCCATCGGCAACATGCTATTCAGCGGTACCGACAGGAAAATGCCGCGGTCTTGGTAAGGATTGTCAGGCTTGCCCGGTGTGGTGATATCGTTGGCATTGGTATGCGTATACCAGGCACCGACTTCGATACCGGACTGGAAGCGGCGCTTGACTTCCACGCGCACGCCCGCGTCCCTGGCCAGGAAACGGCCAGCGCGCGCCGTCACGGTAATATCGTGCGGCAGGCGGTAATGCAGGGAACCGATCGCCGTGACGGTTTTATAGTCGAGTGAATCGAACAGGCCCTTGTAGCCGCGCTGCTGCAGCGCATCGACGGCCAGGTCGGCGGCCCAGCGGCTGTCTTTCGGCAAATACAGCACTTGTCCACCGACACCGCGGAACATGTCTTCGTAGAGACCGGCCGACAGGCGGGTATACACGCGCTCGGCTGGATTGTCATATTTGTTCAGCAGGATGCGGCTCAGCTTGAAGCGCCCTTCGCGCATATATTTCGCCACATCGCTGCGCACATGCGGCAATTCGCTGTTCGACGGCTGCGTGACGCCCGAGACGGTTTCCAGCAACTGCAGGTTGGCCGCGCCATTCAGATACAGGCCATCGCCAAGGCGCTGGTCGTAATTGGCCAGCGCCGAGATCGAATAACGGAAAGCGCCACTGGGATCGTTGAAGAAGAAGCCAACCTTGGGGGCGATCTTGAAGCGGTTCGCTTCGCGGTCCAGCGATTTGACCTGCACCACGTCACCGTCGACACCCAGGCCCACCGCCAGCTTGCCATCGCTCTGTACGGCATTGGCCGCCTTGACGACTGCCGGTATGGGCATCGCGACAGCCACATCGGCAGGACCTGCGGCTGATGCCACAGCAGCGGGCGCGGCCACGAACACCGGCGTGGTGGCAACAGCAGCCGGCTTGGCCTGGGCCGGACGGTCGAGGAATTCGTTCAACCACGCTTGCTGGTCATCGCGAATGACATCGCCGCGTTCCGGATAGCGCACCAGCACGACGTCGAGAAACGCCTGACGATCGATCTTGCCGGCAAAATAATCATTCAGCTTGGGCAGATCGAGAAATTCATAGGTGGCGATCGGCTGGTCGAGCTTGGTATACGTGATGCGGATATTACTCACGCCCTTGGGCGTGAATGCCAGGGCCGTGCGCGCGGCGCGGCCGACGGCGCGGCCCAGGTTGGAAATGCGGCTGTTGGTCAGGGTCAGGGCCAGCGTATTACCCTCTTGCACCACGCGGATGTTTTTATAATCCTGTTTGACCAGGGCATTGACCAGGTCGGCGCCATAGCCGGCGTCATTGCGCCATTGCTCCCTGGTCGGCAGTGGTGGTGGGTTCTTGTCATCGACAAAATAGGCCGGTTCGAACACTTTGGGGATAAACTCGCGCTCGCCAAATGGAATGCTGACAGAGGCATTGACGCTGAATTGGTCGCGACTACGGGCAGCCTGCAGCGCCAGCCAGCCCCAACGGTATTCCAGGCCCATGGACGGCCCTTTGCGACGGCCACCGGCACTGGTCTCGGCAGCACGGAAATCACGCACATAATTGGTGGTATCGTACTCGGCCACGACCGACCAGCGCGGCAAGGCCGCGGGCGTCCAGCGCACGCCGGCAAACGGCCCGTCAGGACGGCTGCGGGCGTAACCGAGGCTGGCTTCGATGTTCCTGGTGGCGCCAAACGTCTTGGTCGCCACCACATATTGGCCCTTGAACAATTCGGTACCGAACAAGTCGGTGGCACCGAGGGCAACCGACGGCAGCCATGTCGTTTCTTGCCACAGGCGCACTTTTGCGTCAACGACCTTGTCCTTGTAGCGGCCATAGCCGCTGCCATATTCCCCAGGTACATTCGAGAACCCAGGAATGCCCGAAATCGATACATAACGGCCCGTCATTTGCAGGAAAGGCAGTATGTTCGACGTCACCCACAACTGGCCATACGGACTGTCGTAGCTGTAACCGACGCTGAAGGTACCGTCCGGTTCCACCACGGCGCTGGGCATGTTGATATAGCCGGATTGGCCGCCATGATTGGGGGTCGCCGCGATCGCGCCATGCGCGCCGAGGACCAAGCATCCACACCATGTATATTTGACTGATTTTCTGAGTACGCTTAACAAATCCGACTACCTTATCTCTATATCCTGCATCTGAAATTTCTGACAAGATACTCAGAGGTAAAATCGGCTGAAGCAACTTGGAAGAAACAAAAAAAGGCCAACTGTGGGGCATGACTGCCGAACATCAGTTCGCCACTAAAGTATGCTTGAGACCCCGCGGTGAAAACAGCGTCATCAGGCCGTCAAGAATCCATGCCGCAAGATTTTAACATTGTTTTCTTGTATTAAATGCGTGACTTGTTTCGTGTTCGACACAGTAGCCGCCGCATTGCAAGGGCCTGGCCTACTTCAGGCTGCCGAACACCTTGCCGATGATTTTACTGCCATAAGCCAGCGGATCACGGCGGATGGCTTTTTCCTCTTCGCCTATCATCAAATACAAACCGGCCAGTGCGCGGTCGGTAACATAGCCTTCCACCGTCGCCTGCTGTTGCGGCACCAGGCCGGTCTTGCCGATCTGGCTCATGGTGCCGTTATAGGTGGCGGCCAGGCCGGAACGATCGGTGACCGATTTGACGATGGGCAGGAATTTGGCGGCCAATGGCGTGGCGGTCTTCTGGCGGAAAAAGTCGGTCACTGAAGTATCACCGCCGGACAGGATATTCTTGGCGTCGGTCACGCTCATCGATTTCACGGCGTCGAGCAGCAAGGGCTTGGCCAGCGGCACCGCCGATTCGGCCGCCCGATTCATCGCCACCACCAGCTCGTCGAGCTGCTGACCGCGGCCCGTCATCTTCAGCAGCGGCCTGGCCTGCTCGACGATGCCGGGCAGCTTGATCTTGACCTTGTCATTGTTCAGAAACCCATTTTCCACGCCCAGCTTGGCGACGGCGGCGGCCGAACCGGCATCGAGCGCCGCTTTCAGGCCGCTGCTGGCGTCCTGGTTGCTCAGCGAGGCCAGCGACAAGGCGGCGCCGGCGGTCGACGATAACAGGGTCAACGCACACAGGATGATGACGCGGCGGACAGGAAAGGCACTCTGGCGCATTTTTTTCCTTTATAAGAAACTTTAAATAATTATCAATGCAGGCATCAAAACCTTAGCACAGCAAAACACCCAGGACGCCAGTATTTTAGACAGCCGCGCCGCGCCAGAGGCGGCGGGCGGTGACTATAGCGCACATGCTGTTGTATTCGCGCACGTTAGCGCCCGCCTGTCCTCAGTTTCAACGGCCCCAGCAGACGATGACGGAAACGCCGTGAAATCAGCCACAAACCCAGCGCCAGGGCTGTAAAGGCCAGTTGGCCCGAGGCCAGCCACAGCACCGAGCCCGACAGCATCGGCGAGACCACGCCGGCCACGATCGCGCCGAGCAGGGTGCTGGCGAACGACTGGCATGAGGCGACCGTGCCGCGGATATGCGGGAACAGATCGAGCGCCAGCAAGGTGGCGCCGGGCCCCACCAGCGACATGCCGAAGGTGTAGAAGAACAGCGGCAGCACGCTCCACGGCAACATCGGCGGCAAGACCAGGTGGAACACCACGTTGATGCTGGCCGCGCCCAGCAGGAAGGCAAAACCGATGCCGATCTGGCGCGCAAAGCTGATTTTGCCGGCCAGGCGGTTGGCCGCCAGGGCGCCCATGAAAATCCCGCTGACGCAGGGAATGAACAGCCAGGCGAACTGCGATGGTCCCAACCCCAGTTGTTTGGGCAGCATTTCCGGCGCGGCCGTGATGAACAGGAACAGGCCGCCAAAATTGAGGGCAACGATGCCGGCCTTGATGTGAAACAGCGGCGAACGCAGGATCTCGCCATAGCTCTGGGCCAGGAAACGCGGATTGAACGGCTGACGCCTGGACAACGGCAAGGTCTCGGGCAGGCGCCAGTAGCAGAACGCCAGCAGCACGACCGTATACAACGCCAGGAACAGGAAGATCGAGCGCCAGTCGAACCAGATCACGATCCAGCCGCCCAGGATGGGCGCGACGGCCGGGGCGATCGAAAAGATCATCGTCACCAGCGACAGCAGCCTGGCGGCGGCCGCATCGGCGTACAGGTCGCGGATGATGGCGCGGCTGATCACCACGCCGGCGCCGGCCGACACGCCCTGCAATATCCGGAAAAACCACAGGTAGTGCACGGTATGGGCCGAAGCGCAGCCCAGCGAGCCGATGGCGAACATCAGCAGCGACACCAGGATCACATTGCGCCGGCCAAAGGTATCGGACAGCGCGCCATGCCACAGCACCATGCCGGCAAAGGCCAGCATGTAGAACGTCAGCGACTGCTGCACTTCCAGCGGCGACGCATGCAAGGAACCCTGGATGGCGCCGAAGGCCGGCAAATAGGTATCGATCGACAAAGGGCCCAGCATCGACAGGCCGGCCAGCATCAGCGCCAGCGCACCGCGGCTCAATGGCGCCATATGGCTGGGAACGGGGGGCGGCACGGGCGTGACGGGGTCGGGCGGCAAGTCCGCCGGAGGGGTGGGAAACATGGTTGTCCAAGGTGGGAAGCGCGGACCGGCATCGGTCCGCGCGGGATGCGGCATTTTTCAGTTTTTAAAACACCTGAGAAAACCGTAGCGAGCGGCAGCCAATTGTGGCCGAGAAGCAGAACCGTACGAAGGTACGGTGAGCATCGCAGGCCGCAAGTGGCAACGCGTAGCAGGTTTAATCAGATGTTTTTTGGTTTCGCTTCTTCGCGGCGGTTATAACCTGCGACCATATCGAAACGGAACAGACGGCATTCCAGCGCGCCATTGAAGAACGGCGTCTTGCGCGCTTCTTTCAAACGCAGCAGTTTCGGCAGGCCCAGGTCTGCCGTAAACAGGAACACGGTCCAGCCGGCAAAGCGCTGTTTCAGGGTGGTGCCCATGGCCGTGTAGAACGAGGTTGACAATTCGTCTTCCGGCAGGCTGCTGTCGCCGCGCACGCCGATCCGCTCGCCGTATGGCGGATTGGTCAGCATGATGCCGGCCACGTCGCTCGGCGGCTTGACTTCCTGCGCCTCGATCTGTTTCAGCGGCACATCGAAACGCACGCCGGCGCAGCGCAGGTTGTGGCGCGTCATGGCGACCATGTCACCGGAAATATCGCTGCCGAAAATGGTCGGCTCCGCCGGCAACGGATTGGCGGTGATGGCGTTGCGCAAGGCGTTCCATGGCGCCGGATCGAAGTCGTGGAAGTTCTCGAACGCGAAGCTGCGCGAAGCGCCCGGCGGAATGCCCTGCACCATCTGCGCCGCTTCGGCCAGGATGGTGCCGGAGCCGCACATCGGGTCGAACAGCACCATGCCCGGCTTCCAGCCCGACACGCGCAACAGGCCGGCGGCCAGGTTTTCGCGCAGCGGCGCGTCGCCCGTTTCTTCTCGCCAGCCGCGCTTGAACAGCGCTTCGCCCGAGGTATCGAGGTAGACGGTAAAGGTATGCGCGTCGAGGAAACCGACGATGCGCATGTCCGGCGTCTTGGTGTTGACGGACGGGCGCTCGTTGAACTGGTCACGGAAGCGGTCGCAGATCGCATCCTTGATTTTCAGGGTGGTGAACTCCAGGCTGCGCAGCGGCGATTTGACGGCCGTGACGTCGACGCGGATGGTGTGATGCACGCCGAACCAGTCTTCCCATGGCTGCGCCAGGGTCAGGTCATAAATGTCGTTTTCCGTCTTGTAGCCGGAATGGGCCATGCGCATCAGCACGCGCGAGGCGATGCGCGAATGCAGGTTGATGCGGTAGGAATCGACCAGGTCGCCCGAGCAGTGGACGCCGCCCGGCACCTGGTTGTGGACCTTCATGGTCGCACTGTCCTGGGCGATCTCGCCCAGTTCCTCGGCCAGCGCCGCTTCCATGCCGCGCGGGCATGGGCAAAAATATGAAGCCATAATAAGGATACCTTTTATCCGTTGAAAAACAAATTAACTAAAAAATCCAAAAGCTTGTCGGATTACGCGCGAAGCGCTAATCCGACCTGCGTCTGCTGCTAACACTACTTCGCCAGCGCGCGCTCGACAAAATCGAGGCGGTCCTGGCCCCAGTACCCTTCGCCATCGACGATATACCAGGGTGAGCCGAACACGGAAGCGGCGGTGGCGGCTTCCGTGTTGGCGTCGTATTCGGCCTGCACGCTGGCCGTCTCGGACGTTTTGAGCAACTGGCGGCCGTCGAAACCGGCGTCCAGCGCGATCTGCGCCAGGGTGTCTTCGTCGCCGATATTGCGCTCCTCGGCCCACACGCCGCGCATGATGGCGTGCGCCAGGGTCAAGGAGGCGTCGACGCCGTGCGCCAGGCGCGTGGCGATGATCAGTTTGGCCGACGCTTCCGGTGAGACGGGAAAGAACTTCGGCTGCAGGGTCAACGGCACGTCCAGGAAGGCCGACCAGCGCGCCAGTTCTGCCAGGCGATACGCCTGGCGCTGCGGCGCGCGCTTGGCCAGCGGCAGGCCACCGGAGACGCTGAAGACCTTGCCCAGGTCGAACGGGCGTACGTCGATCTGCGCGCCTTGCTTTTTGGCGATCGCCATCACGCGCGCGTGGCCCAGGTAGGTCCATGGCGAATGGGGCGCAAAGAAATACTGGATTACCTTGTTCTGGCTTGCACTCATCATCGACTCCCTTAGAAAGGCTTGACCACCACCAGCACCACCACCGCCAGCAGCATCACCACCGGCACCTCGTTAAACCAGCGGAACCACTTGTGGCTGCGCTGGTTGATCCCTTTTTCGAACTTGCGCAGGATCGCGCCGCAGGCATGGTGGTAACCGAGCAGCAGCACCACGAAGGTCAGCTTGGCATGCATCCAGCCCGGCATCTTCATGCCGCCCGCGCCACCATACATCATCCACAGCAGCGCCAGGCCCAGCACCATGGCCGGCAGCGCCAGCAGCGACATGAAGCGGTACAGCTTGCGCGCCATCAGCAGCAGGCGCTCGGTGGCCACGGTTTCCGTTTCCATCGCCAGGTTGACGAAAATGCGCGGCAGGTAGAACAGGCCGGCGAACCAGGAGATGACGAAAATGATGTGGAAGGCTTTGATCCAGAGAAATGCCATGTGGGTGTCCGCTGTCAGGGGTGGAGGTGAAACGCGGGCCGCCTTGCGAGCGGCCAGCGCCGGCTTGTTTTCGTACTTTGTTTGCGACTTTATTTGCGGACTTCGCCGTGGCCGAACACCACGTATTTGAGCGAGGTCAGGCCTTCCAGGCCCACCGGGCCGCGCGCGTGCAGCTTGTCGTTCGAAATGCCGATCTCGGCGCCCAGGCCATATTCAAAGCCGTCGGCAAAGCGGGTCGAGGCGTTGACCATCACCGACGCCGAATCGACTTCGCGCAAAAAGCGCAGCGCGTCGCTGTAGTCTTCGGTAATGATGGACTCGGTGTGTTTCGATGAATACCGGTTGATATGGTCCATCGCCTCGTCGATGCCGTCGACCACCTTGACCGACAGGATGGCCGCCAGGTATTCGGTGCGCCAGTCTTCCTCGGTCGCGGCCACCAGGTGCGGGTAGCCTTGCAGGATCGCCAGCGCTTCCGGATCGGCGCGCAGTTCGACCTGTTTCGTCAAATAGCGCTCGGCCAGCTGCGGCAGCACGGTGGGCGCGATGGCGCGCGCCACCAGCAGCGTTTCCATGGTGTTGCAGGTGCCGTAGCGGTGGCACTTGGCGTTGAAGCCGATGTCCAGCGCCTTGGTGATATCCGCCTTGGCGTCGATATACACGTGGCAGATGCCGTCGAGGTGCTTGATCATCGGCACGGTGGCCTCGTCCATCAGGCGTGCGATCAGACCCTTGCCGCCGCGCGGCACGATCACGTCGACATATTCCGGCATGGTGATCAGCGCGCCGACGGCGGCGCGGTCGGTGGTGTCGACCACCTGCACCGCGTCTTCCGGCAAGCCGGCGCCGGCCAGGCCTTCGGCCACCAGTTTCGCCAGCGCGCGGTTGCAGTGGATCGCTTCCGAGCCGCCGCGCAGAATGGTCGCGTTGCCGCTCTTGATGCACAGGCCCGCCGCGTCCACCGTCACGTTCGGACGGGCTTCATAGATAATGCCGATCACGCCCAGCGGCACGCGCATCTGGCCCACCTGGATGCCGGAGGGGCGGAACTTCATGTTCGAGATTTCACCGATCGGGTCGGCCAGCGAGACGATCTGCGTCAGGCCTTCGACCATGGTGGCGATCGCCGCATCGGACAGGGTCAGGCGGTCGAGCATGGCCGGCGCCAGGCCGGCGGCGGCCGCAGCGTCCAGGTCGCGCTGGTTGGCCGCGCGCAGCAGGTCGGCGTCGCGCACGATGGCGGCGGCGATCAGGCTCAAGGCGCGGTTGCGCGTGGCGCTGTCGGCGCGGGCCATGGCGCGCGAGGCGGCGCGGGCACGCGTGCCCACGTCTTGCATATACTGTTTGATATCCATGCTTTTATCCATAATGGTTACGTAAGCTTAGCCTCGGCAGATCGTCAGGGCCAGCTGCAGCAGCGCGTCCCAGGCGTCGCCCGCATGTGCCTTGGCGCGCAGGCCCTTGATCATCTTGTCGACCTGCGCCGCTTCCTGCAGCGCCTTTTCCAGCACCGGCAGCGACACGCGCCGCAAGGCCGGTTCCATCATGCGCTCGCGCGGGCCCCAGATGCGCATTTCCTTCATCAGCGCGCCCAGCGGCCTGCCCTGCGCCATGCCGGCTTTTAGTTTCAATAATGTGCGGATTTCCTCCGACACCGCCCACAGCACCAGCGGCAGTGCCTCGCCCTCGCCTTTCAAGCCTTCCAGCATGCGCACCAGGCGCGCCGGATCGCCGCCCAGCATGGCTTCGGACAGCTTGAACACATCGTAGCGGGCCACGTTCAGCACCGCGTCCTGCACCTGTTCATAGGTCAGCTTGCCCGGCTCGTGCAGCAGCCCCAGTTTCTGGATTTCCTGGTGCGCGGCCAGCAGATTGCCCTCCACCCGTTCGGCGATGAAGTCGATGCTGGCGCGCTCGGCGCTTTGGCCTTGCGCGGCCAGGCGCTGGCCGATCCAGGCCGGCAGCTGCGCCCGCTCCACATTCGGGATATCGATATAGACGGCCGCCTGCTGCAGGCTGGCGACCCAGGCCGCCTTCTGCGTGGCCCAGTCCAGCTTGGGCAGCGTGATCAGGGTGAGGTTGTCGGGGCTGAGGTTTTTGGCGTAGCTTTGCAGCGCCGCGCCGCCATCCTTGCCTGGCTTGCCGGTGGGGATGCGCAGCTCGATCAGTTTTTTATCGCCGAACAGCGACAGTTCCTGGTTGGCCGCCAGCAGCTCGCCCCACTTGAAACTGCGCTCGACGCTGAGCACATCGCGCTCGGTGTAGCCCTGCTTGCGCGCGGCGCGGCGGATCTTGTCGGCCGCCTCCAGCGCCAGCAGGTGTTCGTCGCTGGTGATCACATACAGCTGCGCCAGCGGCTTGGCCACATGCGCGTCAAGCGCGTCTATCCGCAATTGCATGGCGTAGCCTTACTGCCGCACGGCCGGCACCGGGACCGGGACCGGGGTCACCGGCGCGACAGGCGCGACCGACATGGCCGGCAGCACCGGCTTGATGGCGGCCAGGCGGCGCATGATCTGCTGCACCAGGTCGTTGCGCATGTCGCGGTACAGCTGCGCTTCTTCGGTTTCCTTGGCCAGCACCTGCGATTCATTGAAGGCGATCGGACGGTTCAGCGCGATGGTGGTCAGGCCCAGCAACACGTTGCCGGCCTTGTCCACCACGCGGAACTGGATCGAATAACCGAGCTGGTATTCGCGCACGCGGCCGTTACTGTTCAGCGACAGGATGGACTTGGTGCGCGTCTTCTCCGGGTCGGCCAGCACTTCCAGGGTGGCGTCGGCCGCCTCCCTGGTGTCAACGATTTCCGTGCTGCCGATGGCGCGGATATAGCGCTTCAGGTCGATCGCCAGCGGCGAAGTATCGGGCAAGCCGATATTCATCGTCGCGAACGGCAGCATGAAACTGCCGTTCGAGCCGCGCAAGTGAAAGCCGCAAGCCGACAAGGTCAATACCAGGCACACGGCAAACAGGACGCGGACGCGGACAAGTGCAAGCAAACCGGAAGAAGAAGTCGTCATAACGTTACACCACGATGCTGATTAACTTGCCCGGCACGACGATGACTTTCTTCGGCGTGGTTTCAATGTACTTCTGCACGCTCTCGCAGGCCAGCGCTTGCGCTTCGATACTGGCTTTGTCCGCATCCTTGGCCACCGTGATCGAACCGCGCAGCTTGCCGTTCACCTGGATCATCATTTCGATCTCGGATTGCACCAAAGCTTGCGGGTCGACTTGCGGCCATTCGGCGTTGAGCAGATCGCCATGCACGCCGGCGTAGCCCAGCTCCTGCCACAGCACGTGGGTGATATGCGGCGCCACCGGATTCAACAAACGCAGGAAGATCGAATAGCCTTCGGCGATCAGGGCTTTCGACTGGGCGCTGTCATCGAGCTTGGCCGATTCCAGGGTATTGAGCATTTTCATGCAGGCCGACACCACGGTGTTGTACTGGATGCGTTTCAGGTCGTAGTCGGCCTGCTGCAAAATCTTGTGCAATTCGCGGCGCAGGTTTTTCTGCGCGTCGCCGGTGGCCGGCGCGGCGCCGCCAGCCAGCGCGGCCTGGATCGTCGCCGACTGCGCGTAACCGAAATTCCACACGCGGCGCAGGAAGCGGTTCGCGCCTTCGACACCGCTGCCCGACCATTCCAGCGTCTGTTCCGGCGGCGAGGCGAACATGGTGAACAAACGGGCCGTATCGGCGCCGTACTGCTCGATCTGCGCTTGCGGGTCGATGCCGTTGTTCTTCGACTTCGACATTTTTTCCGTGCCGCCGATTTCCACCGGCGCGCCGTCGGCCACCAGGGTGGCCGCTTGCGGACGGCCCTTGTCGTCCATCGTCAGATTGATATCGGCCGGGTTGAACCAGGTCTTCTTGCCGGCGGCGTCTTCGCGGTAATAGGTTTCGTTCAGCACCATGCCCTGCGTCAGCAGGTTGACGAACGGCTCGTCGAACTTGACCAGGCCGAAATCGCGCATGATCTTGGTCCAGAAGCGCGCGTACAGCAAGTGCATCACGGCGTGCTCGATGCCGCCGATATACTGATCCATCGGCATCCAGTAGTCATTGCGCTCGTCGACCATGGCGTCATTGCTGCCTGGCGAGGTATAGCGCATGTAGTACCACGACGAATCGACAAAGGTATCCATGGTGTCGGTTTCGCGGCGCGCCGGCTTGCCGCACTGCGGGCAGTCGCACTGCAGGAACGCTTCGTATTTGTTCAGCGGATTGCCGGTGCCATCCGGCACGCAGTCTTCCGGCAGCACCACCGGCAGGTCTTTTTCCGGCACCGGCACCACGCCGCAGTCGGCGCAATGGATCATCGGGATCGGCGTGCCCCAGTAGCGCTGGCGCGAAATGCCCCAGTCGCGCAGGCGGAAGGTGGTTTTCTTTTCGCCCAGGCCCAGTTCCGCCAGGTCGGCCGCCACCGCATCAACGGCGGACGCAAAGTGCAGGCCGTCGTACTTGCCCGAGGCGATGCACACGCCTTCCTTGCTGCCATACGACTCCTGCCACGCGTCCGTCGAGAATTCCTGGCCCTTGACTTCGATGACCTGCCTGATCGGCAGGTCATATTTTTTCGCAAAGCCGAAATCGCGTTCGTCGTGCGCCGGTACGCCCATCACGGCGCCGTCGCCGTAGGTGATCAAGACGTAATTGCCGACCCACACTTCGACTTGCGCGCCGGTCAATGGATGGGTGACGAACAGGCCGGTCGGCATGCCCTTCTTCTCCATCGTCGCCATGTCCGCTTCGATCACGGAACCGAGCTTGCATTCGGCGTTGAAGGCGGCCAGCTCGGGATTGCCTTGCGCGGCGTGCAGCGCCAGCGGGTGCTCGGCGGCCACGGCGCAGAAGGTCACGCCCATGATGGTGTCCGGACGGGTGGTAAACACATACAGCTTGCCGTCGCCGATCAGGACGCCGTCGGCGTCCTTGATCTCATGCGGGAAGGCGAAGCGCACGCCGGTCGACTTGCCGATCCAGTTGGTCTGCATGGTGCGCACGCGCTCGGGCCAGCCCGGCAGCTTGTCGTCGGCATAGGCCAGCAATTCATCGGCGTAGTCGGTAATGCGCGCGTAGTACATGGGGATTTCGCGCTTTTCGATCGGCGCGCCCGAGCGCCAGCCCTTGCCGTCGACCACCTGTTCGTTGGCCAGCACGGTCTGGTCGATCGGGTCCCAGTTCACGGTGCCGGTCTTCTGGTAGATGATGCCTTTTTCCAGCATCTTGAGGAACATCCACTGGTTCCACTTGTAGTATTCCGGCTTGCAGGCGGTCATTTCGCGCGACCAGTCGATCGCCAGACCCATCGATTCCATCTGCTGCTTCATGTGCGCGATGTTCGAATAGGTCCATTGCGCCGGCGGCACGTTATTTTCCATCGCCGCGTTTTCCGCAGGCATGCCGAACGCATCCCAGCCCATCGGCATCAGCACGTTGTAGCCGTTCATGCGCAGGTAGCGGTACATCACGTCATTGATCGTATAGTTGCGCACGTGACCCATGTGCAGCTTGCCCGAAGGGTAAGGCAGCATCGAGCAAGCGTAGTACTTGCCTTTCGGGAAACGCGGGTCGTGTTCGACGGCCTTGTAGGCCTCGATTGCCTTCCAGTGCGATTGGGCGGCTTGTTCGACGTCGGCGGGACTATATTTATCTTGCATGATGTGCGACCAATTAGTGGATATGAACCGAGCATTATACTGGTTGTCGCCGCCCTGTAGCGCGGCGGGCCGCCGCCCCGGGCGCGCATATTTTTGCCGGCGTACAAATATGCTGTGTAAGATGCGGCAATCTCATGCTCCTTGATGCAGGCCATGTTCGTCTACCAGGAAACCGCCCCCGTCCCTGCCCTGCGGCCCTGGCTGGACTGCGTCTGGACCTGCCGCGTGCACGCGCGCGACCGGCCCATGGCGCACCAGGTGCTGCCTGACAATTGCATCGACATCCTGTGCCAGGACCAGCAGGACGCCAGCTTTGCGGTCGGCATGATGACGGCGCCGATCCAGGTGGTCAGCTGCGGCCTGGTGCAGACGGTGGCGGCCCGCTTCAAGCCCGGCGCGGCGGCGCGCTTTTTCCAGCTGCCGCTTTGCGAGCTGAACGATGGGCGTACCGAGTTGCGGCAGCTGTGGGGCCGCGAGCTGGCGGCACGCCTTGGCGATGCGCTGTGGACACAGCCCTTGCCGGATACACAACGCATGCAGATCCTGCAAGATTTTTTGCTGCTGCGCCTGCGAAGCCAACCGGCGCCGTCGATGTCCAGCCTGGCCCTGCACGCGGTCGCCTTGATTGACAACGCCCGTGGCGACTTGCGCGTCGAGCAGTTGGCGGCGCAGTTGCATGTCTCGCGCCAGCACCTGGCGCTGCAATTTCGCCAGCATGTCGGCATCAGCCCCAAGCTGTTTGCCCGCATCAGCCGATTTCGCGCCGTCAACAGTGCGCTCAAGACCCTGCCGGCACACGCCGACTGGGCCCAGGTGGCCCTGCAATATGGTTATTTCGACCAATCGCACCTGATCCATGACTTCCGCGACTTTGCGCGTGCCTCGCCCGATGCCTGGCTGGCGCGGCACCGGGCTTGAGCTTCCATTTTTACAATCAGGGCGCCGGCGAACGTGGCATGCTGGCACCCTCCATTCAACTTCAGAGGAGCAGCACATTGCTGTGGTCTAATTTGCTCGGACACCTCGATAGGTGGAAAATACACCACCTGAGGAGTTGAACATGACAACAAGA
>NZ_JAFCTQ010000041.1:0-44788 GCF_049896105.1 Janthinobacterium sp. PSPC3-1
GACCCAGCCCGGCGTGCAAGCGGCACGCGCCCGTTATGAACTTGATCGCCAAGGACAAGCAAAATGAACACATGGAATGTAAAAATCGGCATCAACCCGATCTCCTGGATGAACGACGATTTGCCGAGCCTGGGCGGCGAGACGCCGCTGGAAACCGCCTTGAAAGAGGGCGCCGAAATCGGCTATGCCGGCTTTGAGCTGGGCAACAAGTTTCCGAAAGAATCGTCGGCCTTGCGCGCCGTGCTCGGCAAATATGACCTGGCCTGCGTGTCGGGCTGGTATTCGGGCCGCCTGGCCAGCCGTTCGGCGGAAGAGGAAATCGTCGCCGTCGGTCCCCATTTGCGGCTGCTGGCCGACAGCGGCGCCACCGTGATGGTGTATGGCGAAGTGGCCGACGCGATCCAGGGCGAAGCGCGCCCGCTGTATAAACGTCCGCGCTTCCAGTCGCAGCAAGCATGGCAGGCGTACGCCGACAAATTGACGGTATTTGCGAAACACTTGCTCGACCACGGCGTGCGCCTGGCTTACCACCACCATATGGGTGCCTATGTGGAGTCGCCGGCCGATGTCGACCAGTTGATGGCGCTCACGGGTGACGAGGTAGGTTTGTTGTTCGATACCGGCCATATCACCTTCGGCGGCGGCGACGCGCTGACGGTATTGAACAAGCACATAGCCCGCATCTGCCATGTGCACTGCAAGGATGTGCGGCCAAACGTGATCAAGCTGGCGAGGAATGGCCACTGGAGTTTCCTGCAGGCCGTGATCAATGGCGCTTTCAGCGTGCCCGGCGACGGCAGCATCGATTTTCCGGGCATTCTCACCGCCTTGTACCGCCATGGCTATCAGGGCTGGCTGGTGGTGGAAGCCGAGCAGGACCCGGCCGTGGCCCCCAGCTACCAGTACGCCAAGATGGGCCACGACTACCTGGCAAAACTGGTCGATGAAATCCCACGCCTGGGACAGGAGGCCGCATGAACAGCTTGCTCGTCAAGGCGCAGCCCGGTTCCACCATTGTCGAGGTGACGCCCGAATCGGCCGGCTGGACCCATGTCGGCTTTGCCGCGCACCGGCTGGCGGCGGGCGAACAACTCAGCCTGGAAACCGATGGCCGCGAGCTGTGCATCGTGGTCTTGACCGGCACGGTGACGGTCAAGGCGGGCGAGCAGCGCTGGGAAAACATCGGCGAACGGCTGAGCGTGTTCGAAGACCGCGCGCCGGCGGCCGTGTATGTGCCGCGCCGCATGCGGGTCAATATCATCGCCACCGGCAACGCGGAAATCGGCTTGTGCAGCGCGCCGGGCACGTCCGACCGTCCGGCCCGCCTGATTGATCCGCATACCATGACGCGCTCGGTGCGCGGCAGGGGCGCCAACACCCGCTATGTGTGCGATATCCTGCCGCAGACGGAAGAAGCCGATGGCCTGCTGGTGGTCGAGGTGGTGACGCCATCGGGCCATTCGTCGAGCTATCCGCCGCACAAGCACGATAACGACAATATCCCCACAGAGAGTTCGCTGGAGGAAACCTATTACCACCGCCTCAATCCCGAGCAGGGTTTTGCCTACCAGCGCGTGTACACGGACGATCGCAGCATCGACCAGGCGCTGGCGGTGGAAAACCACGATGTGGTGATGGTGCCGCGCGGCTACCACCCGGTCACCGTGCCGTATGGCTACGACGGCTACTACCTGAATGTAATGGCCGGCCCGAAACGGGTCTGGCATTTTAAAAACGATCCGGCCCATGAATGGCTGATGACGAAATAACCAAGGAAAAACAATGACAACCCCGACAATTGGCCACTTTATCGGTGGCAGCGCCATGGCCTCGCGTTCCGAGCGCAACAGCGACGTCTTCAATCCCGCCACCGGAGAAATCACCGCCAAGGTTGCGCTGGCAAACTCCAGCGAGCTGAACGCCG
Organism: Janthinobacterium sp. PSPC3-1; assembly: GCF_049896105.1. NCBI lineage: Bacteria > Pseudomonadati > Pseudomonadota > Betaproteobacteria > Burkholderiales > Oxalobacteraceae > Janthinobacterium > Janthinobacterium sp. PSPC3-1. Next base: position 1,925 of record NZ_JAFCTQ010000041.1, read on the forward strand.
CCGTGGCGGCCGCCCACGCCGCCTTTCCCGCCTGGTCGCAGACCTCGCCGCTGCGCCGCGCCCGGGTCATGTTCAAGTTCAAGGAATTGCTGGAAACCCATTCGGACGAACTGGCCGCGCTGATCACTGCCGAACATGGCAAGGTGTTTACGGACGCGAAAGGCGAGGTCACGCGCGGTATCGAAGTGGTGGAGTTCGCCTGTGGCATCCCGCAAATGATGAAGGGCGAATATTCGGAGCAGGTGGCCGGCGGCATCGACGCCTGGTCGATCCGCCAAGCGCTGGGCGTCTGCGTCGGCATCACGCCGTTCAACTTCCCGGTGATGGTGCCGATGTGGATGTTCCCGATGGCGATTGCCTGCGGCAACACATTTGTGCTGAAACCGTCGGAGCGCGATCCGTCGGCCAGCCTGCTGCTGGCAAAACTGCTCACGCAAGCCGGCCTGCCCGATGGCGTCTTCAATGTGGTGCAAGGCGACAAGGAAGCCGTCGACGGCCTGCTGCACCACCCGGACGTGCGCGCCGTCAGTTTCGTCGGTTCGACCCCGATCGCCGAATATATCTACGCCACCGGCTGCGCGCAGGGCAAGCGGGTGCAGGCGCTGGGCGGCGCGAAAAACCATATGGTGGTGATGCCTGACGCCGATCTTCCACAAACGGTGGACGCCTTGATGGGCGCGGCCTTCGGTTCGGCTGGCGAGCGCTGCATGGCGATTTCGGTGGTGGTGGCGGTCGGCAATGTGGGCGACCAGCTGGTGGAAGCCTTGCTGCCGCGCATCGCCGAACTCAAAATCACGCAGGGCATGGACCTTGCGGCCGAAATGGGCCCGGTGGTCACGCAAGTGCACAAGGATAAAATTACCGGCTATATCGCCACCGGTGTGCAGGAAGGCGCAAAACTGGTGGCGGACGGGCGGGGCTTTGTGCTGCCCGGCCATGAAAACGGCTTTTTCCTCGGTGGCAGCCTGTTCGACCATGTGACGCCGGACATGACCATCTACAAGGAAGAGATCTTCGGCCCGGTCTTGTGCATCGTGCGCGTGCCCGATTTTGCCACCGCGCTGGACCTGGTCAACGCCCATGAATACGGCAACGGCACGGCGATTTATACGCGCGACGGCAATACGGCGCGCGAATACACGCACCGGGTGCAGGTCGGGATGGTCGGCGTGAATGTACCGATTCCCGTGCCGATGGCCTTCCACAGTTTTGGCGGCTGGAAACGCAGCCTGTTTGGCGACCACCATGCGCACGGCCCGGAATCGGTGCGCTTCTATACCAAGCAGAAAGCCGTCACCCAGCGCTGGCCCGCCTCGACAGCGGCTGGCGCCGAATTTGCCATGCCGACCCTGAAATAACGCAGCCGGGCTGATCAGCCCGGTTTTCATTTCTCCCTGGATATAAACGGCCGCGACTGTGCCAGGGCGGAGCTTTGCCCGCAGCCTTGCGGCTGCCTGCAACTTACCGTTGCGCCAATAAGAATTGCCACATCCGTGGCATGAAAGGAGCCCTGTTGTCATAACGGGGTTCGATAACAGAGCATCAGCAGATGCTCGTATAACAAAAGGGGATAGCAGTCCATGAAAACGCAACAATCAGCAATCTTGAAAAAAGCCCTGCTCGTCACCGGTTTGATGGTGTGCAGCCAGCCGTTGTTCGCTTTTGAGTATAACGGCTACTTTCGCGGCCTGACCGGCACGAACTCGTCCAAGGGTGGCCCGACCTGTTTTCAGCTGGCCGGTGCCATGAGCAAGTATCGCCTTGGCAATGAGTGCCAGGTGTATGGTGAATTTGGCCTGGGGCAGGAAGTGGCGAAAACCGATGAAGGGGCCGTCTTCAGCGCCAATATCATGTTTTCCTTTAATAACAGTAACTCTTCCTCGGATACCGACCCGGTCGGACTGCCACAAATCTTCGTTCAGGGTGACAAGCTGCCGGAATTGAACGGCGGCAGCGCATGGATGGGGCGCAAATACTACAAGCGTGAAGCCCTGAGTCCGAATGATTTTTTCTATTGGAGCGGCCAGGGCTTCGGCGGCGGTGTGGAAGACATCAGTCTCGGCGGCACGCTGAAATTCAGCTATGCCTGGTTGCGCAAGGATAATTTGATCGCCACCACCACCGGCGGCGGCTTGCCGGCTACCGGCGCACTGGCCAGTAATGGCAGCAATTCGGCCAGCCGTCACGACTTCCAGTTGCGCGGCATCGGCATCAACCCGAACGGCTCGCTCGAAATGGGCCTGAGCTGGATCGGCAAGGACTCGTCCGCGCCACAAGCCCAATCGGGTTACGGCCTGACCGTGCAACATCGCCAGACCGGCATCAATGGCGATGGATGGAACAAACTCGCGCTGCAGTACGGCACCGGGCCTGGTACCGGCGGCACCGATTCGGCAATCGGCGCGATCGGCAACCTGACCCACAGCAAGGATGTGAAGCGTGTGCGCGTGCTCGATGGTCTTTACACCCAGATCACGCCAAAATTCGGCGTCGAACTGGTGGCCATCTATCAGAAAGATAGCGGCCTTGCGCCAGGCCAGACCATTATCGGCGTGACCGAAAACAAAACCTGGAGCAGCTTGGGCACCCATGCCGTGTATGGCCTGACGCGCCACATCAAGGTCGGTGCCGATCTGGGATTCGACGTGGTCAAGCCTGAAAACGGCCAGACTCGCCGCATGACCAAGTTCACCATCGCACCGACCATTTCGTCCGGCCCGGGAGTCAATGCCCGTCCTGATTTGCGCCTGTTCTACACCTACGCCAAATGGAATGATGCCGCCCGCCTTGCTGCCGACGTCTCCAATGCAGGCAGCGCATTGTCGACTACCGGCGCGTTCGGTCGCGCCACTTCGGGTTCGATGCTGGGCATGCAAGTCGAAACCTGGTTTTAAGGAAGCATTGCTGTCAGAGGCATGATGGTCCTAGTGGACGGTGTTATGCATGACCGTCCTTTTGCCCTTCCGTTTGCGCGGAAGGGTTTTTTTTCCTGCAATGGAGACATGATGATTGCTACATCGAACAAGGCATGCAAGATGCCGCTTGCTTGCCTGTTACTGGTGATGGGCGCCTGCCTGTCGGGCTGTGCAAGCGTGGGAGCGCTGGTCAATGGTAGCGATGGCGGCAAGACCGCCATGCCTGCAGCCATGGCTGCGCCGGCGCAAAATATGCCTTTGGGGCCGTACAGCTTCGTGCAGCGCGTGCCCAGTGAAACTGGCGCAGCGGCCAATCAGGGGCGCGCACTCGATCAAGAAGCTTTGCGCCTGGCGCTGGCGGCGTTGCAGACCAGTGCGGGAAGCGCGGTGTTTTCGCCGCAACAGCTCGATCAGCTGTCGCTTCCGCTCAGCGCGGCGCTCGCAGCGTCCACAGCGGGAGAGGATGTGACGTTTGCGGTGGCGGCGGAGCCTGACGGTTTGCGGCTGATGTCGACCTATCGCGTCAGCAGCGGCCGCGCTTTTGTCCGCGACGGCGCATTGCAACTGCTGTTAGGCCTGGTGCAGTCGCCATTCGACCTGGAACGTGTGAGCCGCCAGCCGACCAAGGTATTTTTCACCGGTAGCCGCCTGCGCCCATCGCCGGATGTGCCGGCGTTAAAAGGTGATGGCTGGCGCCGCGTCCAGCCCGCACGTGGCGACTGGCTGGAGGTGTCGCTGGAAAGCCTGCGGGGGCGCACGGCGCCGCCGCTGCCAGCCAGCTTGCCTTCCGCGCAGCAGGCACCGGCGCGCGTGATGGACGGTATCGAGCGTCGAATGGCAACCCTTGCGCGACTGCGCCAGCAGGACTTGATCAGCGAAGACGAATACCAGGAAAAGCGCCGCCTGATCCTGAACGCCTTGTAAGCATGCCACATCACCCCGCCTCAGTCGGTTTCTTCGCCTGGCGGGGTAATTTCCTTGATATCGGATTCCAGCCGGTAGGCCAGGGCGATGAACAGCGCCTGGCACAAACAGATGGTGCTGGTCAGCGAGCGGAATGCAAAAGCGCTGCCTTCGGTGACCGTCAGCAAGGCATCGGCCGCGCGCGCCAGGGGCGCCAGCTTGCTGTCGGTAATCACCAGCACCTTGGCGCCATTGTCCTGCGCCAGCCGCGCGCATTGCAGGGTTTCCTTGCCGTAGGGCGCGAAGCTGATGGCAATCGCCACGTCGCCCTTGCGGATGCTGCGCATCTGGTCGCGGTGCATGCCTCCCAGGCCTGAAACCAGGTGGACCCGCTTGGCCGTATGTTCCAGTGCATAAGCGATATACGAGGCGATGGGAAACGAGCGGCGTACGCCGACCACGTAAATATTGTCGGCTTGCTGCAGCAAGGTGACGGCCGCTTCCAGCTGGACGTCGTCGAGGCCGGCCGCCAGGTCGTTGAGACCGGCATAACTGGCGCCGATAAAGGCGCGCGTCATGTCGCCGGCGCTCAATTGCCGGTCGCCGTCGACGATCAGCTTGCGGATGCGCTGCTGGTAGTTCGGCGGCGCGCTCGTCTGCTCGGTATACGCCTGGCGAAACACTTCCTGCATTTCACTGAAGCCCGAATAGCCGAAGCGCTGCGCAAAGCGCACGATGGCCGACGGCTGCACATCGCAGGCGGCGGCGATGTCGCTGATGCGCTCCAACATCAGGCTGGAGCGGTGCTGTTCGACGTACTTGGCGATCAGCTTGAGCTGGCGCGACAAGCTTTCGTATTCGTTGGCGATTTGCTGTATCAGTTGGTCGATCGCGGCGACTTCAGCCATGCTTGCTCCTTCTGTTTCCATTAATATAAATTATAGGCGCGATTCTAGCGTATAGAAGGAAATTTCGAATTATGCCGAATCGGCAAAAAATATTGCATTGCACGCGCGACTCCATTATCCTGCCTGCACGATGATTCAGCATCATGCATGCGTCCCGCAGGAGAACCGTTGAACAAGCGCCCAACCATGACATCGGTGGCCCAGGCCGCCGGGGTATCCGTCGCCACTGTGGACCGGGTGCTCAACAGCCGCCTGCCCGTCAAGGACGGCACCGCCGACCGAGTGGTCCTGGCGGCGCAGAAGATCGGCTATCACGCCACGGAATTGATGCGCCGACGCCTGCTCGAACGCGCACCACTGCTGACCCTGGGCTTTTGCCTGCAAAAACAGGACGATCCGTTTTACCAGGACCTGGCTGCGGCGTTGCGCGAAGCGGCCGAACAGCATGCCGGCTTGCGCTGCGAGGCGCGCGTGGAATTCATGGACCAGCTGGTGCCACGCCTGATCGCCGAGCGCATCCACGCCGTCGGCATGGATGTCGACGCATTGGCCGTGGTGGCGCTCGACCATCCTTACGTCAACGAAGCCATCAATGCGTTGCGCGCGCTGGGCAAACCTGTGTTCACCCTGCTGTCAGACGTCAGCTCGCCCCTTCGCAGCGCCTATCTGGGCATCGACAACCGCAAGGCCGGGCGCACGGCCGCCTGGGCTATTGCACGTATGGCGCCGCGCGCGGGCGAAGTTGGCATCCTGATCGGCAGCCAGCGATACTTGGGCCAGGAAAGCCGCGAGAGCGGCTTTCGCTCGTACTTCCGCGAACATGCGCCCGACTTTCGCGTGCTCGAGGCACACACCAACCTGGAAGACCAGGACCTGTCGCAGGAAACCGTGCTCGACCTGCTCGCTGCGCATCCCCAGATGGTCGGTCTGTGCGTTGCCGGCGGTGGCTCGGCCGGCGTGGTGCGCGCGCTGCGTGAAGAGATGCCGGCGCAGGGCCTGGTGGTGGTGGTCAATGAGCTGGTGCCGGTGACGCGCTCGGCACTGATCGATGGCATTGTCGACCTCGTCATCGCCACGCCGCAGCAGCGCCTGGCGCAGGCCGCCGTGCGCGCCATGGCCCTGTCGTGCGACGAGCACGGGTCCTCCCTGGCGGTGCCAGAGCCGCTATCCTTTGATTTGCATACGGCCGAAAGCGTCTGACTTTTGCCTCGTGCTGGCAGTGCTTGCTGGCATGTCATGGCACTTCCTGGGAAAGCAGCCTTCCAAAATATGAAATATTTTTTCTGTATTCAAATAAAACTGAAATATTTATTGCATTTTGATTTTCCATGATCTACGATGGGTATCAGCTCATGAACAGTCCTCGCAAAGAGACGTATCTGAGTGATGAATGACCATAACGATAAACAATAATGGAGACAAAATGAAACTGAGCCGCCGTATCTTCCTGGCCTTCGCCACCGCTGCCATCCTGCCTGCCAGCGCCTTCGCCCAGACGCCGTCGATTGGCGTGTCGCTGTCCGCCTTCGACACTTTTCTGACCATCGTGCGCGGCGGCATGGCCAAGGAAGCGGAAAACCAGAAGGTCAAGATCCAGTTCGAAGACGCCAACAACGATGTCGGCCGTCAAGTCAGCCAGGTTGAAAACTTCATCGCCCAGCGCGTCTCCGCAATCGTCGTCAATCCGGTCGACACGGCCGCCACCAAGCGCATTTCCGCAGCGGCCCGCAAGGCCGGCATTCCGCTGGTCTACGTAAACCGCAAGCCGGACGAAAAAATGGGTAACGGCACCGTGTTTGTCGGTTCCGATTCGCTGGTGGCCGGCCGCTTGCAGATGGAAGAGCTGGCGCGCCGCCTGAACGGCAAGGGCAATGTCGCCATCATGGTCGGCGCGCTGTCGAGCGATGCGGCGATCGATCGTACCAAGGGCGTCAAGGAAGTGGCGAAGAAATTCCCTGGCATTAAGATCGTCGAGGAACAGGTCGCCGATTTCGACCGCAAGAAGGGCATCGACCTGATGGCCAAGTGGCTTAGCGCCGGCGTGAAGATCGATGCGATTGCCGCCAATAACGACGAGATGGCGCTCGGTGCGCTGATCGCCATGAAGCAAGCCAAGGTCTCGCCGAAAACCCTGCTGGTGGCCGGCGTCGACGCTACACCCGATGCACTGTCGTCGATGAAATCGAACGAACTGGCGCTGACCGTGTTCCAGGATGCGAAGGGCCAGGGCACGGGCGCCGTGCAGGCGGCCATGAAAATGGTCAAGAAAGAAAAGCTGCCCGACATGAACATGATCCCGTACGAGCTGGTAGTGCAGGACAACATCGCCAAGTACATCAGCAAGAACTGAACTCCGCGTAACAAGCGCCCGCCGCCACCAGGCGCCGGGCGCGGCAGTCAGACATTCATGTTTCAGAGGGGTTAGAGATGACATTTCACGATGCCATGGCGCCAGCCATGCCGGCGGCGGATGCGCGCGAGTATTTGCTGCAGGCATGCGATATCTGCAAGCGCTTTCCCGGCGTGGTGGCCTTGAACAAGGTCAGTTTGCGAGTGCGCGCTGGCGAGGTGCACGCGCTGATGGGCGAGAACGGCGCCGGCAAGTCGACCATGATGAAGATCCTGGCCGGCAGTTATATTCCGGACGAGGGCACCCTGACTTTCCGCGGCAAGCGCCTGAAGCTGCGCTCGCCGCGCGAGGCGCTCGATCACGGCATTGCCATGATCCACCAGGAGTTGAACCTGTTGCCGGACATGACGGTGGCGGAGAATATCTGGATCGGCCGCGAACCGGTCAATGCCTTCGGCATCGTCAACCACGCCAGGCTGAACCAGGACACGCGCGACCTGCTGGGTCGCCTGAATATTGCGGTCGATCCCGAATGCATGCTGGGCGAGCTGAGCATCGCCAACCGGCAGATGATCGAAATCGCCAAGGCCGTTTCCTACGAGTCGCAGGTGCTGATCATGGACGAGCCTACCTCGGCCATCACGGAAAAAGAAGTCGAGCACCTGTTCGAGATCATCGCCAGCCTGAAGCGCGCCGGCAAGGCCATCATCTATATTACCCACAAGATGAACGAGGTGTTTCGTATCGCCGACGACATCACGATTTTGCGCGACGGCTGCCATATCCTGACCGAGCCGGCCGCCAGCATGAACGCCAATTCGCTGATCGCGGCGATGGTCGGGCGCGAGATGGACCAGGTCTTTCCCAAAGGCCACGCCGAGATCGGCGCGGTAGCGCTGTCGCTGCGCGGCCTGTCCCGCAAAGGCTGGTTCAACGATGTCAGTTTCGACGTGCGTTATGGCGAGATCGTCGGTCTGGCCGGCTTGATGGGCGCGGGCCGCACCGAAGTGATGGAGTCGCTGTTCGGCATCGACCCGCCCGATTCCGGTCAGATTTTTATCGACGGCAAACCCGAGCGTTTCCGTACGCCCAAGCAGGCGATCCAAGCCGGCCTGGCGCTGCTGACCGAAGACCGCAAGAAATCGGGCCTGTTCCTGGGCCTTGACGTGGCCAGCAATATGGATATCACCGTGCTGTCCGACTACACCTGGTGCGGCTTCGTGCAGCAGAAAAAACTCGATGCGGCCTGCCACGACATGAGCCGCCGCCTGAAGATCAAGACACCGAACTTGCAGGAAATTATCGGCAACCTCAGTGGCGGCAACCAGCAAAAGGCGCTGATCGCGCGCTGGCTGCTCAACCGCCCGCGCATCCTGATCCTCGACGAGCCGACGCGCGGCGTCGATGTCGGCGCCAAGGCCGAGATCCACAAGCTGGTCACGGAACTGGCGCAATCGGGCGCAGCCATCATTCTGATTTCGTCCGAACTGCCCGAAGTGATGGGCATGAGCGACCGCGTCATCGTGATGCACGAAGGCCGGGTCAGCGGCGAGGTAATGCGCGCCGACTTCAGCCAGGAAGGCATTCTGTCGCTCGCTTCCGGCGTCGTGCCGGCGCCGACCCCGGCGCCCACATTCCAATAAAAATCATCCGTCAAGCAGGAGACATCCATCATGCAATCGCAACAAGCCATTCTTACCGACGCGGTCAAGCCGCCCCTCCAGCGCGCCTTCAAATGGCCGCCCGAACTGGGCATCCTGTGCGTGCTGCTGGGCATCGCGCTGGCCTTCGAACTGCTGGGCTGGTATTTCCGCGGCCAGAGCTTTCTCGGCAACCCCACCGGTTTGCTGATTATGATTTTGCAGGTGTCCGAGATCGGCCTGATCGCCATCGGCGTTACCATCATCATCATCACCGGCGGCATCGACCTGTCGTCCGGCTCGGTAGTGGCGCTGGCGGCCATGGTGGCGGCCAGCCTTGCGCAATCGTCCGAGGCCTCGCGCGCCATCTACCCCGGTTTGCTGGACCTGCCGGTGCTGCTGCCGGTGCTGGCCGGCCTTTGCGTAGGCGCCATGGTGGGCCTGATCAATGGCAGCCTGATCGTCAAGACGGGCGTGCCGGCCTTTATCGTCACGCTCGGCATGATGGTGTCGGCGCGCGGCCTGGCCAAGCTCTACACGCACGGCCAGCCAGTGAGCACCCTGACCGACAGCTATACCTGGATCGGCTCGGGCGCCAATCCGGTGATCATTTTCCTGGTCACGGCGCTGTTCTTCCATATCCTGCTGCGCTATACGCGTTTTGGCAAGCGCACTTATGCGATCGGCGGCAATCCGGTGGCGGCGCGCGTGTCGGGCATCAATATCCAGCGCCATCTGGTGATCGTCTATACCATCGCCGGCGTGCTGGCCGGGGTGGCTGCCGTGATCGGCTCGGCGCGTGCCCAGACCGGCCAGTCCGGTATGGGCGTGTCGTATGAACTCGACGCGATCGCCGCCGCCGTCATTGGCGGCACCAGCCTGTCGGGCGGCGTGGGCCGCATCACGGGCACCGTCATCGGCGCGCTGATACTGGGCGTGATCGCCAGCGGCTTTACCTTCCTGGGGGTCGATTCCTATTTTCAGGAAGTGATCAAGGGCGCCATTATCGTCATCGCGGTGGTCGCCGACCAGATCCGCAAACAGAAGAAACGCTGATCATGGACGCCCTCGCTACCTCATCGGCGCAGGCCGGCATGGTCATCATCGGCGCGGGCCACTGCGGCGGGCGCGCCGCGCTGGCCTTGCGCAACCTGGGCTGGACCGGCGCCATCACCGTCATCGGCGACGAGCCGCTGGCGCCCTACGAACGCCCGCCACTGTCGAAATCGGTGCTGTCCGGCGAGACTGGCATGGACGCCATGCAGTTGGCCGCGGTTGACGCCTGGCACGAGGCCGGCATAACCCTGCGTCTGGGCTGCCGCGTGAACTCCATCGACCGTGCTGCGCGCTTGATCACCCTGGACGACGGCGGCACCATCGCCTACCGCAGCCTGTTGCTGGCCACCGGCGGCGCGGCGCGCACCTTGTCGATACCGGGCGCGCAGCATCCGCGCGTGTTGTCACTGCGTACCCACGCCGATGCGATGGCCCTGCGCGACCAGCTGCGTCCCGGCGCGCGCGTGGTGCTGGTCGGCGGCGGCTTTATCGGCCTGGAAGTGGCGGCCAGCGCACGCGAGGCAAGGTGCGACGTGGAACTGGTCGAAGGCGCGCCGCGCCTGCTGGGCCGCGCCGTGCCCGAATCGGTGGCCAGCCTGGTGCAGGCCCTGCACGCGGCGCGCGGCACGCGCATCCGCTGCGGCGCGCAGCCGGTCGAGATCATGCAGCGCGACGACGGCAGGCTGGCGCTGCTGCTGGCCGACGGCAGCACGCTGGTGGCCGACGTGATCGTGGCCGGTATCGGCATGGCGCCGCGGCTGGAGCTGGCGCGCGCCTGCGGGCTCGATGTCGAGCAGGGCATCGTGGTCGACAGCCGCTTGCAAACCAGCGACGCTGCCATTTTTGCGGCCGGCGATGTGTGCCAGTTCCCTTCAAGCTTGTCCGGCTTGGCCATGCGCCAGGAAACCTGGCATAACGCCGAAACCCAGGCCTGCGTGGCGGCGGCCAATATGTTGGGCGCGGCCAGCTCCTATGGCGAGTCGCCGTGGTTCTGGTCCGACCAGTATGACCATACCTTGCAGGTGTCGGGCGAGCCGTCGCTGGCGGCCAGCTGCGTGAGCCGCGTGCCGGGCGAAGGCGCGCTGCTGCTGTTTTTCCTGGACCAGGACAGCGTGCTGGTCGGCGCCAGCGGCTTCGGCCCCGCCAGCGTTGTCACGCGCGACCTGAAGATCATGCGCAAGCTGGTCGAAGGGCGCGTCCGGCTGGATCCCGCAGTGCTGGCCGATGCGGCCCAGCCGCTCAAGAAACTGCTGTCGATGATGAAGGAGGCGGCATGACCGGCAAGCGGCTGATGGCCATCGGCATCAATATCGATGGCGTGCTGGAGCATGATGGCTTGCCGGCGCTGTCGTTCGACGAGCGTTTTGCGCGCGTGGCCAACGCAGGCGTCTTCGATTACGCCGAAGTGAACCTTTGGCCGGGCGACGATGTGCTCCCCGTGATCCGCGCCAGCGAAGGCCATGGCGTGCCGATCGGCGTGATGGGCGGCATTTTTTGCCTCGGCGACGACACGCTGCCGGAATATGCGGCGCGCAACGGCGCAGCGGCCGCACTGGGCTGCCGCGTGTTCAACTGCCAGGTGTTTGCGCGCGACCAGACCGGCGTTGCCTTGACCCTGCAGCGCATGGGCGAGTTTTACCTGCGCCTGATGGAGATTGGCGTGCGCAGCGGTTGCCTGCCATCGCTGGAAGTGCACGTCGACATGTGGACCGAGCAGTTCGGCCGGGTCGCCGAACTGGGCGACTGGCTGGAACGGCGCGGCGTGCCGCTGCGCCTGACGCTCGACCATTCCCATCTGCTGTTCAAGCTGGGCGACCAGGAAGAACTGGCGCTGTGCGGCCTGGCGGGACTTGATGATGGTGGCCACGCGCTGCTGCATCCCGATAGCGCCACCAGCCTGTACGCGCAATGGCTGGCACGCGGCTGGGTCGTCCACGCGCATGCGCGCAGCGTGCAGTCGCCTGGCGTGCCGAATCCCTGGATGCGGCGTGGCGAACTGGCCGGGCGCGGCATCCAGTATCCGTTCACCGCACCGGCGCCGGGCAGCTATCACGGCCCATGGGACGAGTCCGAACTGGCGCCGTGGAAGCTGGCGGTAACGCAATTGCTGGACTGGAAAAAGGCCCATCGCGGCAGCCCGCTGGCGCAGATCAGCTGCGAATTCATTCCGTTTGCCGATTACGGCGGCGCCAGCCGCTATTCCATCCTTGAGCAAAACGTCGCCTGCGCCCGCTGGCTGGCGCAGTTGCAGCACGCCTGATCCATTTCATTTTTCCGCCTCGCCACTTCGCCACCACAAGGACATACCATGGGTCTCTCGATCAAATCGCGCCTGCTCGGCGTCATCGCTTTCCTGTCGCTGCTGGTCGTGGCCATCGGCGTGCTGGGTTTGTACGGCATGGGCCGCAGCAATGAAGGCCTGAAAACCGTGTATGAAAACCGTACACTGGCGCTGGAAAAAGTCACCGGCATCGAAAGCGCGCTGTACCTGAACCAGCTGGCGCTGGCGTCGATGCTGCAGGATCCGCGCGCCGACAAGGTGCAGGAAGGTAGCGCCCAGGTCGGCCGGCGCATCACCGAGATGAAGCGCAACTGGCAAGCCTACCTGGACGGCGGCTTGAGCCCGGAAGAAAAAGTATTGGCCGACAAGTTCGACGCCAGCCGCAGCCGGCTGGAGAAAGAATCGCTGCTGCCGGCGATTGCCGCGCTGGTCGATGGCCGACCGTATGCGGCGACCATGATAGGCAAGGAAACCGAAGCGCTGTCGCAGACGGTGGCGCAGAACGTGGCGGCCTTGCGCAACTTGGAGGTGACGTTGGCGCGCACCGAATACGAGCGCAGCCTGCAGCGCCACGACGGCATCTTGCTGGGGATGGCGGCCAGCATCGTGATTGGCCTGCTGCTGGCGGCGGTAGTGGCGTTTTTCCTGGTGCGCGGCATCGTGCGGCCGTTGAACGCGGCCGTGGCCAGCGCCCGCCGCGTGGCTGGCGGCGACCTGAGCGCCGGCGCCGACCGCCATGGCCGCGATGAAATCGGCCAACTGCTGCGCGCCATCGACGAGATGAGCGCGGGCCTAGCCGTGATCGTGGGTGAAGTGCGGCGCGGCACCGAGGCCATCGGTCACGCCTCCGGTGAAATCGCCGCCGGCAACTTGGACCTGTCTGGACGCACCGAAGCCCAGGCCAGCAGCCTGCAGCAGACGGCCGCCGCGATGGAAGAATTGACGGGCGCCGTGCGCAAGAATGCGGCCAGCGCGCGCGAGGCCAATACGCTGGCGGCGACCGCCTCGGCGGTGGCGGAGAAAAGCGGCGCCGTGGTGTCGCAGGTGGTCGGCACCATGGCGGCGATCGACGCCTCGTCGCGCAAGATCGCCGACATCATCGTGGAGATCGACAGCATCGCCTTCCAGACCAACCTGCTGGCGCTGAACGCGGCCGTCGAGGCGGCCCGCGCGGGCGAGGACGGCCGTGGCTTTGCGGTGGTGGCCAACGAGGTGCGCGCGCTGGCCCAGCGTTCTACCACGGCGGCGCGCTCGATCAAGGCGCTGATCGGCGATTCGGTGGAAAAGGTGGGAGTCGGCAATGTGCTGGTCAGCCAGGCTGGCAGCAGCATGCGCGAAGTGCTCGACAGTGTGGCGCAGATGACGCGCATCATGGCCGAAATCACCAGCGCCAGCCAGGAGCAGAGCCTGGGCATTGAGCAGGTCAACCTGGCGATCTCGCAGATGGATGAAACCACGCAGCAGAACGCCGCGCTGGTGGAGCAGGCGGCCGCCACCGCGCAGGCCATGCGCGACCAGGCCGGCGAACTGCGCCGGGTGGTCGGTACTTTCAGGCTGGAGCGCGAAGACGATCAGGCCGCGATGGTGCGCCCCCTGGTCGGTGGAGCGGCCATGATGCGGCTTTTGTAGGGCCATAACAAGAGTGAAATCGTGCCGGAACTTGCGCGACTGAGCTACCCTGGATTTTTTCGCCCCTCCAAATTGGTAAACTTCACCAACTAGAGAGCTTGTGACAGGTTCAAAAACCTACATACCCGAGCGTCGGGGGAGATGTGGTAAAACTGGTTCTGATCCAAGATCTGACGCTGGAAGTCGCTGCATTGCGTCAGGCCCTTTCCAAGGGCACACTGGTGCACCGGCGCGACCGCTTGCGTGCCGAGCCTGCTCTCTTCGATCGGTTGACGGCGTGGGTGGAGGAAGGCAGAGTAGACCTGAAGCTCAATCAGACCTTGCACGAGGTGGTCGGTGACGGCAGCAAAGTTACCGGCGCCGTGCTGGCGTCGGCTGCGGATGGGCAAATCAGCCGGATCGACGTCGCCGACGTGTTCGTGGCGATTGGGCACGAGCCGAATACGGGTCTGTTTGCCGGACAGCTGGAGATGTACGACGGCTACATTGTCACGCTCGGAGGACGCGACGGCATGGCCACCGCGACCAGTGTACCGGGCGTGTTCACGGCCGGCGACGTGCAGGACCACGTGTATCGCCAGGCCATTACCAGCGCCGACACCGGCTGCATGGCAGCGCTCGACTTGCTGCGCTATTTCGAAAAGCTACCGGATCGACCATGGCCCATCGGGTCAGGCCGGCGGTGTATTCCGATGCCGCCGAACTGAACTAATTTCTGGCCTGCCTGAATCGCTGAGACCACATGATTAAAAATTTTGTCGACCAATGAACGTTTTTTAATACAAGGTTCACGCCTCAGCAGGCCGTATGGTTGACGGTAATGACATGTACCGCCAGGCCGCCGAGGGACGTTTCCTTGTACTTTGCCTGCATGTCCGCGCCGGTCTGGCGCATCGTTTCGATGACCTGGTCAAGGCTGACAAAGTGACTACCATCGCCACGCAAGGCCAGGGAGGCGGCAGTAATGGCCTTGATTGCGCCCATGCCGTTTCGCTCGATACAGGGTATCTGCACGAGACCGCCGATAGGATCGCAAGTCATGCCAAGGTGGTGTTCTATACCGATTTCGGCAGCGTTTTCGACCTGCTCATTGGTGCCGCCAAGCGCTGCGACCAGGCCAGCGGCCGCCATGGCACAGGCAACCCCGACCTCACCCTGACAGCCCACTTCGGCGCCTGAAATCGAGGCATTTTTCTTGCAGAGCATGCCTACTGCAGAAGCAGTCAGCAGGAAAACGCGGATGCCTGTGTCCGCATCGCAAGGACGGCAGTCTTCGGCGTAATAGCGTAACACTGCCGGAATAATGCCGGCAGCCCCGTTTGTTGGCGCCGTCACCACCCGGCCACCCGCGGCGTTTTCTTCGTTGACTGCCATTGCGTAAAGCGTCACATGATAAGTGGCGTCGTGGGGCAACTCGTTGCGGCGCACGCCAGCGCCGCTGTGCGCGTCCTTGAACAAGCGCGCGGCGCGGCGCTTGACTCGCAATCCGCCTGGCAATTCTCCTTCGCTTTCCAGGCCGCGTGCGATGCAATCACGCATCGTGTGCCAGATCCGGTCGAGGCCAGCGTCAAGTTCAGCATTGCCGAAACGCACCAGTTCGTTGGCGCGCAGCATAGAGGCGATCGACATGCCATGCGTTTTGCCGAGCTTGAGCAGGTCGGACATCTTGGCAAATGGGAAAGGTAAGAGACTGGCTTTTTCCGCCGCGCTCTGCTGTTCGCCTGCCGTCGTGACGAACCCGCCACCCACTGAGTAATAAGTGCGCACGATCACCTCGCCATCAGCCAAGTGAAGAACGAAACGCATGCCGTTGGGGTGTTCGGGCAAAGAGGTCGTCTTGTGCCAAAGCAATCCGCTTTCGGCGCTAAATGGCACACGTTTGAGGCCCAATAGCGTGATGCTGCCCGACGCTGCGGCTTGCGACAGCTTTGTGCTGACTGTCGCCGGATCGAGAGTCTCGGGCGCTTCGCCCATCAGCCCGAGAACGACTGCCTGATCGGTCCCGTGGCCGACACCTGTCAAGGCAAGCGAACCATACAAATGAACCTCAACTGCAACCGCTTGATCAAGCACATCGCATTCGAGTAAAAAGCGTCGTGCCGCAATCATGGGACCCACCGTGTGCGAACTTGATGGCCCCACGCCAATCTTGAACAAGTCAAATATGCTCATGTTCATGCCGGCTCCCCATATGTCTTATCGGTGGCGTCGAGTAATGGGGCCGCCAGTGCCAGGCCGCCATCGAGCGAGAACGCCGGGGCGTAACCAAGTTGGCGCAGCAAGCCTGCGGCGGATGTACTGCGGTTTCCACTACGGCAAAAGAACAAGATCGGAGGCCGTTCTGGCAACGCCAGCCAGCCTGGCACCGCATCGGCCAAGCGTGACAGTGGAATATTCAAGGCGCTCACCAGGCTCGCCGGCAATCTGCTTACTGCGTGCTCGACCGGGTCGCGCACATCGACAATGATGGTTTCTACACGCTGCTCAAGGAAATCTGGCAAAGCAGCGGCACCGATCTGCAAGGACGGGTCCACCTTTACATGCTGCTCCTGTTCCTTCGTCGTATCCCCTGCCGGCTCGACGTTATTGGCATCGCCACCCGGTGCCGTAACGGCATTTGCATGCGGCAGGTTATCATCAAGGCAGATGGCTCCGTTTCGAACGATGCCGTCTGCTTGCGCGCCGTTGTCGAATGCAATGCGCAGCGCAGCGGCGCATTGCTCGATACGCGAACAGGCGGCGTCGATAGTGGCGTCGTCGGTCGCCGCGCCGATCGAGATGCGCACTGCATTGCTGCTGCGCCAATCGGGCAATCCCATCGCCTGCAGCACATAGGATGGCAATGCTTTTGCAGCAGAGCAGGCGCTGCCCGCTGAAACACGTATGCCGGCAGCGTCAAAGACACCAAGCAGGGTGCCGCTGTCAATGCTTGGCACCGTGAAATTCAGCGTGGTCGGCAGTGATTGATTGAGCGGCGTGTTGATCATCACGTCAGGAAATGCGCGCAACAGGCTGGCGATCAATTTCTTGCGTGCCTGCTCCAACTGGGCGCAACTGCGAAATGAACTGCCTTCTTCCAGCTCGGCAAGCACCGCTCCCATTGCCGCGATACCTGACATATTTTCAGTTCCGGAGCGCATGCCGTTTTCCTGGCCGCCGCCGATCATCAAGGGTGTGAACGGTGCACCTGCACGTACATATAACATTCCCACGCCTTTTGGGGCATACAGTTTGTGTCCTGAAAACGGGGCGTAATCAATGCGCGTCGATGATAGATGCAGCGATATCTTGCCCAGGGCCTGGACGCAGTCCACTAGCCAAAGGGCATCGCTGCCAGATAGCGCGGCGGCGATGCCTTCAAGGTCGGACACGGCGCCTGTCTCGTTATTGGCGGCCATCGTGCACACCAGCGCCGCATCAGCCGCAAGCGCTCTCAGTTCGACGAGGTTGTGCATGCCGCAGCCATTGACGGGCAGGGCGCGTATTTCCAGATCTAATCCAAGCACGCGATTCCAATGCTTCAGACTCTCGGGAACGGCCTTGTGCTCAGTCGCGCCATACACAAGAATCGAGCCGGTGCGCTCGCCGCGAGCTCGCCGCTCGCGCAGCGAGCACAGTGCGGACAAAACGGCAGTTTGAATGCCTTCTGTGGCGCCACTGTTAAACATCATTGCGCCGCTGCCGGTGCCGAGCAGGCGACAGGCGCGCGCTCTCGTGTCATTCAAAATTGCTCGCGCCCGCAAGCCGGCTGAGTGAGTACTGCTGGGATTGCCATATGTGTCCCCCATCGCGCGATTCGCCGCTTCGCGGGCGGCGGGCAAGGTGTCGGTGGTGGCGTTGCTGTCGAGGTAGATGTCGGTTTTCATGCTGGATATGGTACGCCAGACATTGGAAATTTATGTTCTAAATTACCTATAAAAATTAAAAATTAAAGTATATATATGCTTTAAATAATCATAAAATAGCATAAATGTACTTTAATCGGAGTACTGCTTTTGTCCTGAACCGTTCACCAGTACAGTCGCTTGATTAACTGTTTTCCGTACTGCCGACCTGGCCAAAAATGAAGTGCGATTCCGCTTTTATCGGCACCAGGCGCATCGATGACCAGCCAACCAATGTCGTCCGACACTCCGAAAGTTTTTGGCTCGATCCATCCTCTCTTCGTCGCTACCACCGTCGATCTTTTGAGCGGCAGTGCATTATCGGCGTCGCGCCCTGCGCTGATCGACATCACCGTGACTGCCTGCGGGAGCACTGGTTCGCCTCATGCATTCTGACCAAGCGCCTGGACGCAAACGCCTCACCTTCCTGCTGCGTGGCGCGGTTTCGGCAGCACAGAAGGAGTGGCTTGAATTCCAGCCCTTGCCGCAAGCCACATGTAGCCGAATATCGCTGCAACATCATGCGCAGCTAGCGTGCTTGTATGTCGGCGCCGGATCATTGCTTTCCCTGCAGTTGATCATGCGCGTCGCGCTAGCCAGCGCGATTTTGCAGGAACTTGGCTACGGTCATGCCCTGCCACGTGCAATCGAAGAGTACGAGGCATTGGCGACGCAGGCTTTGCATAGCGGCAGCGAAGGCAGCTACCGGTTATCTGTCGAAGCGTATGCTGCCTTTGCCGGCCTGTTGATCTACCACGACCGGCAATTGGGCACGGTTCCGTTGAAGGCATTTGCCTACGCGGCGGAGAAGCTTGAAAGGTATGGCCGTCCAGCTTGAGGCGCGCGCCTCAGTCACTACATTAAGGATATATATGATGAAGCTTTTTTCAACAACGATGCCTCGCCCACCCATGTCCATGTCAACCGTACTCAATCCGGACGCATTCCTCGGATCGCCGCGCATCTGGACGCCGGAACGCAACCTGGCCGCGTGGGAGGAAATCTACCGCTTGCTGGAAGCGAATTTTCATCAGTTCGGCCAGGCGGCCACTCTGTACATCGTCTGCGGGATACAGGGTGCGGGCAAATCGACGTGGATCGGGAATAATCCCGATTTTTTCACAGAGCCCGCGTTCGTCATTGACGCGGCCCTTCCCGCCGCCCGCCACCGGGCGCGCGCCATGGCTTTTGCGGCGGCGCACCAGTTACGCGCCGAGGCCGTCTGGATGGATACGCCGCTGGAGGTTGCGCTGACACGCAACGCCGGCCGAGTTGAAGACGAACGCGTGTCCGAGGCGGCCATCGCCAACGTGCACACAATTTTTGAAGAGCCATCCACCGAAGAAGGCTTTGCGGTCGTGCACCGCCTGACGAGCCATGCACACTAACGGTATCGCCACTATCCGCCATCGACCATGCAAAAGAGCTTTTCCGACCTTGAATATGCTGCCAAGAAGAAACTGACGCGGCGCGACCGGTTCCTTGCTGAGATCGATAGCGTAACGCCTTGGGGAAAGTTGTATAAAACCGTGGAACCGTTCTATCCGAAGGTCGAGGGTGCCGGCCGTCCACCAATCGGACTGGCGCCCATGCTGCGCATGTACGTGGCCCAGCAATGCTTTGGTTTGTCGGACGGAGGTATCGAAGACGCGATCTACTACAGCCAGTCCATTCGTGCTTTCCTCGGCATCGACTTGGGCCGTGAATCAGCGCCGGACGCGACGACCTTGTTGAAGTTCCGCCACCTGCTTGAGGCCAACGGGCTGACGCGCCAGATCTTCGACACGATCAACGGGCACTTGGCCGAGAAAGGCTTGATGATGCGCGAAGGCGCCATCGTCGACGCCACGCTGATCGCGGCGTCAACGTCGACCAAGAACAAGGACGGCAAACGTGATCCGGAAAGGTACCAGTCGAAGAAAGGCAACGACTGGCACTTTGGCATGAAGGCTCACGTTGGCGTCCATGTCGCTTCTGGCCTGGTGCATACGGTCATCGGCATGGCCGGCAATGTCGCCGATGTGACCCAGGCGCACGCGTTGCTGCACGGCGACGAGACCGCCGCACTTGGCGACGCCGGCTATCAGGGCGTGGAAAAACGGCCCGAAAACATCGGCAAATCGGTGACATGGCAGGTGGCTATGAAGCGCTCCAAACGCAAGGCGCTGCCCAATAACAAACTGGGGCGCCTGCCGGAAAAGTTGGGGCATCTGAAGGCCAGCGTGCGGGCAAAAGTCGAGCATCCGTTTCATGTCATCAAGAACCTGTTCCGTCATCGCAATACGCGTTATCGCGGGTTGGCCAAGAACACTGCACAGCGTTTTACCTTGTTCGCCTTTGCCAATCTGGTGCTGGCTGGACGGCGCTTTACGATTACCGAATCCCGTAGTCCGTCTTGATTGCAGAAAGACGCGCAGCATCACGTCAACTTGAACGAAAAACGGGCTTGAACGGCTCGCCGGTCGGGCATTTGGCGCGCCAGCCTCGTCAGAAAACCGAATTGATCAGCGCCTCCCAAGTGGGATCCCAATAAATAGTGTCTCCCTGGTTCCTGTCATTGCCGTAATGGATGATGGCAATCGTCTTCCCCAAGTCGCCTACACGTTCAATTAAACTTTCTGCGGCCGGTGACAATGAGCCATAAGCCAAAGCATCATTTAGTTGAGCAAGATCGTCTGCTGTTGCATTTGCCACCTTAAAATCCGCACTTGTTTTCGTCATAAATTCCTCCAAAATGCCATCAAAAATGCGCCATCTTGTCGAAAAAGCCACCTTTAAGTTAAACAATCGACCATTTATGGCGATTTGCTGTTAATACATTGATCGTTGATTTGAGGAAGTTCTTCGTCCAGAGCCCATTGCACTACTTCCTTTAACAGGCCAGGCGCGGCCGAAATCGGGTTTCCGTTGAGCAGTCCATGAATGCTGTCTGCTCCGGTATATAGGCGGTCCAGCAGCCTGGTTTCATGGGTGCCACCCTTCCTCGTAAGGTATAGTGCATACCTTGGTTCCACCATGGCGTCGTTAGTTGCCTCGCCATGCAGAGCAAATTTGTCAAGAATATCGCGCAACTTTTTGTTTTTTTCCTTGTTTTCAGTGACGTGTGTGCAACCCACTTGAAGCAAGGTCGGCTCAGTCAGCCGCACTCTGAACAATATTGAATCGGAAACATAGACAAGCTTGCTGAGGACGATTTCATCGTTAGCACCAGCGGTATCCTTCAAGGCTGGCGCTGCGCCAGAAACCCCGGCAGCAGCCATTCCTACCGCAAAGACGGTGGCGCTAACAATTCCATGAAATACAATGCGTGGTGCAGTTGGGCTAGCGGAATTACCTATTTTTGTCGACATATCACCTCCATAAACAAGTTTGAACCAATCAAAAAAATTTTATTCAACGGTACTGCGCCTTCTTCGTAAGTGTAAAACCAACGCCGTCTTGAGCCGGATGTTGATTTGCTAGATGATGGCATCACACAGCTGGGAAGCGGCGTGTTGTTTAGGCTGAGGGGAGCTGTGCGGCACAGTTCCACGGCAGGAAGTCGCCAACCCGGTTGACCGGATGCTCCGCGATAGTGGCCAGTACATGGCGCAGCCAAGCCTCGGGGTAACACCGTTGAGCTTGGCGGTGCCGATCAGTGAGTAGATGGCAGCAGCGCGCTCGCCACCGCTGTCGGCGCCGGCGAACAGGTAAGTTGCGCCGGCCGATGGCGATACCGCGCAGCTCCCGTTCGGCGGCCGAGTTCTCGATCTCGATGGCGCCGTTGTCGCAGTAGCGCGTCAGGGCCGGCCACAGGTTCAGGGCATACAGGATGGCCGCTGTCGTGTCCGACTTGCGGGACAGCTTTTCCAGAGACGTGCACAGCCAGCGTTCCAAGTCATTGAGCAAGGGGCATGCTTCTGTCTGCCGCACTGATTTACGCTGGTCCGGCGGTTTGCCACGAATTTCTGCTTCAATCCGACACATCTCGGCAATGCGCCGCAGCGCTTCGGTTGTCAACGGCGATGGCCGTGCTGCATGCAGGTCGTGGAACTTGCGCCCAGCAGGCTGCCTCGTGGATATCGCCGTTTTCGTACAAAGCGTTGAAGCCGGCGTAGACATCGGCTTGCAGCACGCCCTTGAACTGGGCCAAGTGGCTTTGCGGGTGGATGCCCATGCGATCCGGCGAGTAGGCGAACCACACCGCCGGCGGCGTGTTGTCGCCAGCTGGCCGATCATCACGCACATAGGTCCACAGGCGCCCGGTTTTGATTTTGCCGTTGCCAGGCGCGAGCACTGGCACCGGCGTGTCATCGGCATGCAATTTAGTGCCAGCCAGTACGTGTTTACGACCGGTCCGCTGACCCTGGACCCCACGGCCGGCCTCCAGAGTTCCGCTGAATACACTTTGACGCACAATTGCCCGGTGCAACTTGTTCCCGGCGCGGGCTGCACCGTCAGTGTCATGTTCACGCCGGTAAAGCGCACTGGCACGAAAGCGGGCACCTTGAGCCTAACCAGCAACTATCCAAGAATTATTCCGGTTCGGCTTACCGGGACCGGCAAGCTGGCGCACTCGGGCAAGCTGGCGATTTATACCCGCGCATCCTGGGGCGTGCAGAACGTGTTCGTAGATGGCATCTGGTCGGGCAAGCTGAACTACGATGCGCAGGACGTCTGCGGTGGCGTTGGTGCCATCACCCTCACCCTCACGCTGGCGCCCGGCGAGCATACGGTTGATGGAAACGACCCGCTGCTGGACATCCCTTCGGCCAAGATCAAGGTGACCGAAGGCGGGTGCACGGTTTATAAGACTTTACCAAGAATGGTTTTGTTGTTTGTAGGTTGAAAAATTGCAATTCAGACAATGTTACCATTTTTCTGCCTTTCTGACTAGATCCTCCTTGTATTGCAGATTGCGATTCGGTGTTCGCGAATGGTAATTGGCCGACCTTACCCAAATATTTCCTTTATCGTGCAGCAAGTGCTGCCTTAGCCGCCAAGCGGCGAGATCATATGGATAGCAGCCTTTCACCGCGACATGGGCTAAAGTGATTCCATATTTCCGTAGCTCATGCAAATAGACGGTGTTGAACTGCATCGGACCAACGTCATAGGTCCCGTTTTTATTGGTGACAACCATTCCAGGCTTGCCACCTTCCTTTTCCGCGATCGCCAGCAGAATATTGGCGGGCACCTGGTACTTGATTGCGGCCGCGATCGAACACACGATGCGCTCCTGCTGAATGGGGGGCAGGTCGAGCATGACGTTTCTCCTTTATTACGATGAGGTTTCCGGTGCTATTCAGGCTTGTGGTCGCGGAATGCTGCGACTTCATCCGCCGCATCACCGGGGGAGTGGGCTCCTTTAGAGATACTGTCATCATCCAGCCCTGATGCTCCGCCATCTGGCGCTCCAGCATGATCTTGAGACCTGATGGCGGCGGCGATCTGACTACCGATGGTTTTGCTGACGCGGTCGCTTGCCGCCGAAAGTCTCTGTCCAACCTTTGCCTTGCCAACCTCCCAAGTTCCCTGCGCCAGGCTGGCCGCTGCACCTGCTGCAATCCGGCCCGTCTTTGCCACTAGTGCCGCCGCTGCGGCTGGGCTGCCTATGCCGGGTGCCGCTTTCGTTGGACGTTGTCCTGTTTTTTCTCCGCCGCTTGCACTGGAAGGTGCGCTCTCACTTTGCTGCTTAGACGGCGAAGCTGGAGGTTGGGTTGGCTGTGGAGTGCTTTCTGTTGACCGCGTTTCTGCAGTTCGGCTTCCAGCATCGATATCGCTGCCTGCCGCCTGTGTCGTATCGCCCATGGCTGCTGCCAGTGCCCCGCTGCCGGTGCGAGTACTGGCTGCTTGTTCACTGCTTCCACCTGCGGCCGATGCTGCGAAGTCGCGCGCGCCGCCGCCAGTGCTTTCTGCTGCATTCGCCTTGGATACCGCTGCCATCAGTGCCTGCACACCGCCAGCGGCATTTGCGGCACCCGCCGCGACCGCCGCACCTGCCGTCGCGGCGGCTGTCGCAGCCATTGCGGCGACACCCAGGGCCGTCCCTGCACCGAAGCCGCTCCCCAGCGCGCCGGTTCCGCCGCCCATGGCCAGCCCACCCACCAGCGACGGAACCTTGTTGACCAAGGCGAGCAGGATGATGGCGACGACCATGATCACTGCCAGTTCATTCATTTTGTAGGCAGAGCTCATGTTGGTGTAAAACTGGTCAATGAACGATTTTCCTATGCCGACGAGCAGCACCATCGTAAAGAGCTGGGCGCCAATGCTTAGCACGGTCTTGTAGTAATTGATCGCCATGTCCGAGGTCCAGCGCGAGCCTCCGAAACCGAGAAAGAAGATGCCCGCATAGGCCAATATCCAGCCGCTGATCAAGAGAAGCAGCATGTTGACGCCAATCAGTGCAAGAGAAATGAGGGTGATCAGGCTGATCGCGACGCCAACTGCGCTGCTCAAAGGCGACCAGAGCGACGATTTTTCGAGCACGTTGGCGAAGAGACCGAATCCTATGTCAACGATCCCTGAGGGGGATAAGCCTGTCCCTGTACCGGCGGCGCCAGCACCTATCGTGCGCATTGAATCAATGATTGAGGTTGCAAAATTTGGCCCGTTGCGCAGCAGCCACCAGAAGAAGCCGGTAAAGATGGTGAAGCGTACGAACTCCGCGAAGAACTCGCCGATATCGGCTTTGCGCATTGCCATCATGCCAAACGTCCATACCATGCTAATGGTTGCCAGGGTCCAGAAAAGGCGTGTGGCGTGCGCGGTGATCGTCGTCGCCCAGGTGGTGGCGACGGCGGAATAGCGAGCAAGGACGTTGTCGAGTACGCCCGTGTTGTCGATTTCTGCTCTGGCAGAGAACGACAGCGACGCCAGGCCCAGCAGAAGTAGCGCACAAAGCACGGTCTTCGATAGTGGCATGTGTCTTGGCGTATTGGTTTTCATCAGGTACCTCACCATTCACGTTTCGGACTCGGGCGGAAGGTATTACGCCGCACGCACAGATCTGTGAACTGGCTCCTGGCCTTCCGGTCCCTGATCTTCGCAATCGCTTCCGGCTCGCAGTTTTCTGCCGTCACTGGCGGCAACGAGTCCGCAGGGTCGCTCGGCGTGCACGCGGCAAATTGGAGCAGGGCAGCGAGCAATATGATCGGCTGGCGCATGGCAATCTCCTTACCAGCCGCGCGCGGGGCTGGGTTTATAGGTGTTGCTCAGTACTACTTCGTCCGAGGCGCGCTGCATCGCCTCGCGGTCGGCCAGGCTCTGGTAGCGCGTGGCGATGACGTTTTGCTGGGAGATCAGGAGGCCCCGTATCTGCAGCAGTTGCGTGGCCTGCTGGCTGGCGAGCTGGTTGGCGTAGCCGATCGCCTGCATCTGGCCGCTGGCGCCCTGGGCCGCCGCCTGCAGCTGCGTCAGCTTGCGCGCGTCGGCCTCCATGGCATCCTGCTGGCGGTCCAGGCCCCGGAAGAGGGCGTCGGTCGAGCGCTTCTGCGCGTCCGAGCCGAGGCGCTGGGCGTCGCTCATTGCGTTCCATTCGGCTTGCGTGCAGCCGCGCACCGAGAAGCAGGGCGAGCCACGGTAGTCGCTGGTGCTGCGGTATTTGCGCAGATAGGCGTCAATGCTGCCCAGGCTGCTCTTGTAGTAGCTGAGCGTGTCGATCTCGCGGCGCAGCAGGTTCATGGTCTGGGTGGCCTGATCCCAAATGAAGGATGGTGGCGCGGCGGTATTTTGCAGCATGTTCTGGTATTGCTGCAGCTGGGTGCGGTACTGCTGGATCTGCTTGAGGGTGTGCGCCACGTTTTCCAGGGCGCTTACGCTGTTTTGCGACAGGTTGCTGGCATCGATCACCGGCAGCCCGGCCCGCACTGGTTGCATGGCGGCGGGAATGCACAGCGCCATGCCTGCCAGAATTTTAGCTGCTAAAGTTTTGTCCATGATTGCTGCTCCTTGCCGTCAGTAGTCAAACGCCTTGTAGGGGCGGGAAAAGGTCAGGTCCTTGGTGACGATCACGTTGAAGCGGTAGCCGGGCCGGATTTCCAGCGTCGGCGCGATGTTCATGTTCCTGGCGATCAGCTGGGCCGTCACTTGGCCAAGCTGCTGGCCCAGGGCCTCGCTCATGGCGCTGCTGGCGCTCTGGCGCGTGCCCTGGTTCACCGTCTGCGGCTGGCTGATCGCGATGCCCGCCGTGATGCCCGACATCAGGAACGCGGAGGAGAACAGGCGCAAGTAATGGTTGTTGACCTGGTCGCGCAGGCCCGCGTAGCCGGCGCTGTCGGCGCCGGGCATGCTGCCGATGTCCATGGCCTTGCCATCCGGGAAGACGATGCGCTGCCAGGCCACCAGCACGCGCGACTGGCCGTAGACCAGGTCGCTGGAGTACTGGCCCACCAGCCGCGACCCTTGCGGGATCAGCCGCCATTTGCCGGTCGCGGTATCGAACACATCCTGGCTGACCTGCGCCACGATCTGGCCCGGCAGGTCGGAGTTGATGCCCGAAATGAGCATGGCCGGGACGATAAAGCCGGCGCGCAGTTCATAGGGGGAGCGGGGCGCTTCCACGCGCGAATCGAGCCGCCAGCGGTCGCCCTGGCCCTGGGCATCGAACTGGCGGTAGTCCTTGCCGCCCACCATGAGTGGCTCTGCCGCCACCGGCCGCGCCCCAGCCTCGCCCAGGCCCGCAGCCTGCAGCTGCTGCAACCGCGCCATATAGGCGCTGGCGGGGTTGTCGCGTCCCTGTGCATCGGCCTGCTGCTGCAGGGCGGCAATCTGCGTGAGCGCCTCCTCGCGGCTGAGCGGCGCGCCTCCAGCGGGCGCGGAACCGGCGCTACGCGATGCGGTGGCTTGCACCGTCGTGCGCGCACGGACCGCCTCGTCCAGTTGGCGCAGCTTGTCCATGCGCAGGCGCTCGCGCTCGTCCATGCCACGCTGCTCCTCCATAGGCAGCGGGCCGCCGGGCGGGCGGGGCGGCGCTTCCAGGTCATCGGGACGGGCCACGATGATGGCGCCTGGCGGCGGCTGCGTGTCCGGCAAAGTCGGGGCTGCGGGCTTCGCTGGGGCGACGAAGCCGTCCTTTTCCTTGCCCGCGATCTCGCTGGCGAACATGCTGGTGCTGCCTGCCTTTGCTTCCAGTGGATCTGGCGGGCGGTTTTGCTGGACCGAGCGGTCCCAGGCCACCAGCGCCATTACCAGCAGGAAGATGCCCATGGCGCCACCCACCAGGTAGACGGGCAGGTTGTTAACGCGCTTGACGCCCGATTTCCTGCGCATGCTGCCCGGCGAGGCGTCCGGCGACATGTCGTCATCGCCGTTCATGGCGCTGCCTCCCTGCGTATCCAGGCGCTGGCCGGCCGCGCCCCACCGCCTTCGAGGAGATAGGCACGGCTCAGCGATTCGCCGCCCGCATACAGGGTAAGACGCGCCAGGCCTGGCGGGGCGGCCATATCGAGCACATAGCGCAGCGCGATGGCTTCAGCCACCGGCGGCTGGGAAGGTACGGCGGCAGGCGTTTGAGCGCTGAATTCCGCGACGGCGTAGCCCTGCGCGCGCAGGCGCGCCAGCAGGCCCGTGCCGAATCCGTCCTGCGCCGCATGCTGTAGCGCGAAGCGCGTTTGTGCTGGTGGATAGCTGGCGGCAAGCCGCACGGCCGCATCGTCGGCGATGCCGCTTTCCTGCGCCGGGACCGGCGCCGCGAGCAGGTTGCCGTAAGCGGGCGTGTTGGCCACGCGGTTTGCGGCGCAGCCCGCAAGGCTTGCCAGCAGGAGGGGTGTCAGCATCAGTGGTGCAAGCATCAGGGCGCGCATGCTATTTCTCCCGCGTGATGGTGACCTTGTCCTGCGTGCGGCCCGCGCCGGCAATCAGGATGGCCTTGTCGAACACCGTGTCGACGATGTAGCGGTCGCCTTGCACGCGGTAGTTCACCATCGCCGTTTCGTCGTCGCGGAACAGGCCGCCGTCCTTGCGCACCACCAGCAGCGCGGGCGCTTCAGTCTGCGCCATCGCCAGCGGCATCTGGATAATGGTCTTGCTTCCATTGTTGTACACGCGCACGGGCTTCCAGGGGGCGGAGCCCGTCACGGCGTAGCCGAAACTGAGGTCGCCCAGGTACTCGCCGGTCTGCACAATGGTGCGCTCCTGCTTTTCCTTGTTGTCGCGGACTTTCAGGGCGTCCCACTTGGCTGCCGCATCCTCGACGTAGGTGAAGGCGATGCGCGGCATGAACTGGCTGCGGTGCGAGCGCAGGCGGACATGGTAAGTGCGGCGGCTTGTTGTGACGATCAGCGAGGTCTCCAGCCCCACATCGAGTGGCTTGATGATCAGGTGCTGGACTTCGGCCGCACCGCTGCCGGTGATCGCCGGCTCCACTGTCCAGCGCGCCGTGTCGCCCAGGTGGATGGAGTTGACCTGTTCGCCCGCCTGCAATTCCATATCGCAGACCTGCAGCACGGCGCACACGATGCCGGGCTGCTGCGCGCCGAACAGGAAGCGCACCGTGCCGTCCTCGCCAGGCACGGGCTGCACGCCGGTGCCGCCGCCGCTGCGCCAGCGCTGCGCAATGGCGATCGCGTCCTTTTCCTGCTTGGTGAGCGGCAGGTCCTTGCCCGAGAAATAGCTGTCGGCGACACTTTTGTTGTCCGGCGCGTTCTGGGCTGCTGCCGCTGTGGCGGCAAGGCACAGTATCAAAAGAAGGGAGATGGATTTCACGTTGTGCCTCCTTAGAGCTGTTTAGCCCAGGAAAAATCGCGGACATAGATGCCCAGCGGATTGTTGCGCAGCTGTTCTTCCGTGGTCTGCGGCGTGGCAGGCACGGTATAGACGGTCAGCAATGCGCGCATGCGGAAGGGCGCCGCCTTCAGCACGCCCTGGCGGTCGCGCACCGTTTCCGTCCAGTCCACCTGCCAGGTGTCGACCGTCTGCGGCAGCGCGGAAATGATTTCGGTGCTGACGGTTTCCATGGCGGCGCGCTTGAGCGGACTGCTTTGATCGGTGCCATTGAGCCATTCATTCGCCTTGGCCGTGGCAGGGTCGTTTGCCGCCAGCATCGAGTACAGGCGGTAGATGGCCTTGCGCTGCAGCGCGATGTCCGGCGTGACCAGGCGCGCGTCGCTGACAAACGCGGCGACGGCGGCGCGCACCACGCGCGGGTCCGCCGCGAGCGCCTGCTGCGCCGGCGCCACGGCCACCGGCTGGCCCAGCTTGTCGACTTCGACCACATAGGGCACGAACCGGGATTGCCCGGCGACATGCACCATACCGCCGACGGCCGCCAGCGCCACCAGCAGCGACAGTACGGCCAGCAACTGCCAGGACTGGCGCGACGACGCGGCCTGCGCTGTGTGGTCGTTCCAAGTGCGCCGCGCGGACAGGTAGGGATTGTCGCTTTCTCCCTTGCGGCGTCCGCCATCAATGTAGTCGTCCTGTGCTGGCGCCTCGCCGCTCGCGGCGGCGCGGCGGGGGCTGAATAAGCGGGCAAGGTTCATGCTGGGCCTCCGTAGTCGTCCAGGTTGAGTCCCCGGCTGGCCAGCCATGGGCCGGTCCATGCGCCGCCGTGCCTGGCTTCCAGCGCCTTGACGGCGGCCACCGATTCCTTGTCCGTGGCGCCGACAAAGGCCATGGCCAAGGGCCCCAGTGCCAGGTCATACAGGCGCCGTCCGCTCTCCGACACGTAGTAGTACTGGCGCTTGGGGATGGCGGTGGCAAGGATCTCGATCTGGCGCGCGTTCAGGCCCATGCGACGGTACAGCGCCGCCGTGTCCTCGTCGCGCGCATAGACGTTGGGCAGGAAAATCTTGGTGGCCGTCGACTCCACCATCACGTCGAGGATGCCCGAGCTGGCCGCGTCGGACAGGCTCTGTGTGGACATCAGCACCAGGCAGTTGGCCTTGGCCAGCACCTTCAGCCAGACCCGTATGCGGGAGCGGAATGCCGGATGGCCGAGCGCCAGCCAGGCTTCGTCGACGAGGATGGCGGCGGGCTGGCCCTGCAGGCTGCGCTCGATGCGGCGGAACAGGTACAGCAGGGTGGGCAGCGCATATTTTTCGCCCATTGCCATCAGCTCCTCGATCTCGAACACGGTAAAGTCGGACAGCGACAGGCCGTCCTCCTCGGCGTCCAGCAGGTGCCCCATGCTGCCGTCGACCGTGTAGGGCCGTATCGCCTCGCGCACAGCTTCATCCTGGATCGTCAGCGCGAATTCCGACATGGTCCTCGCGCCGCTGGCGTGCATGCTCATGACGGCGTTGCCGATCTCGTTGCGCTGGGCCGGTGTGGTGTCCACGTTGTTCAGTGCCAGGATGGTGTCGATCCATTCCATGGCCCAGGCGCGGTCGCTGCGCGTGGCAAGGAACTGCAGCGGGCAGAAGGCAAGGCCGTCGCCGTCGCCGGCCACCGTGTAGTGTCTGCCGCCCATGCCCTTGGCCAGCGGATACATGGACATGCCCTTGTCGAACACATACACCGACATGCCCTGGTAGCGGCGCAGCTGCGCGGCGATCAGGCCCAGGTGCGCTGATTTTCCGCTGCGCGTCGGACCGAACATCAGCGTGTGGCCCAGGTCACGCACATGCAGGTTCAAGCGGAACGGCGTGTCGCCGTGCGTCACGCAGTGCATCAGGGCCGGTGCCAGCGGCGCATACAAAGGGCAGGGTGCCTTGTCCAGCCCTGTCCAGATGGTGCTCGTCGGGAGCAGGTCGGCCAGGTTCATGGTGTTGATCAAGGGGCGCCGCACATTCTCCACGCCGTGGCCAGGCAGGCTGCCCAGGTAGGCGTCCATGGTATTGACCGACTCCACGCGCGCCGCAAAACCGGTGCGGTTGATGGCTTTTTCGACCTGGCGCGCGGCGGCGTCCAGCCTGTCGCGGTCCTCGTCCATCAGGATCACGACGCTGGTGTAGTAGCCCTGTGCTACCAGGCCGCTGTGCACCTCCGCGATGGCCGCCTCGGCGTCGGCCACCATCGACAGCGCATCCTGGTCCACGGGGCCGGTGCTGGTATTGAAGACTTGGTCGAAGAAGCCGCGTATCTTTTGACGCCACTTCTTGCGGAACTTGTCGAGGTGCCGGGTTGCCTCGTGCGCATCCATGAAGATGAAACGCGAGGACCAGCGGTATTCGCATGCCAGTTCGCCCAGCGCGGTCAGGATGCCGGGCGTGGATTCGAGCGGAAAACCCTCGATGGCGACCACCTGGACGAACTTGCGGCCGATCCGGGGAACCACGCCGCCAAACAGCTCCTGGCCGCCAATGACGGCGTCCAGGTACATCGGATTGCGCGGCAGGATGACAGGATGGTTGATGCCGGTGACGCAGAACTGCAGCCAGCGCAGCAGCGCGTCGTGCGTGGAGGTGGCGCCATCCTCGCCAACCACCTGCGTGCCGCGCAGGCGCTCCAGCGCCACGGCAGACGACAGGCGCGACTCGATGGTGGCGCATTCGCGGCTGAAGTAGTCGATCAGGCCCTGCGTGCGCGCACGCTGGCCGGGTGCGGCCGCTTCATCGTCGAACATCAGTTCGACGAACCGGCTTTGCGCCAGCAGCGGCGGAAGGTAGGTGGCGCTCAGGACGAAGTAACCCTCATACATGGTGCCCATGCCTTCGAACAGGCGGCGGCGCTCCTCGTCGATGGCGGCGGATATCGGATCGGGGAAGTGCGACAGGCCCGCCGGCGCGTAGCCTGGCGCGGGCCGCCGCACCGCATCGACATGGATCATCCAGCCGCTGCCCAGCCCTGACAGGGCCTGGTTGATGCGGAACGAGACCAGTTCGCGCTGTTCTTCGGTGCTGCTGGCATTGTCGCCGCCCCGATAGAGCCAGGCCGCCATGAAGGCGCCGTTCTTGCCGACGATGATGCCGTCGTCGACCATGGCGGCATAGTTCAGCAGATCGGCCAGGCCGGCGTCGCGCGAGCGGTGTTTGTCCAGCCGCATGCCGGCGCTGGCCGTGCGGATGCGCGCGTACAGCATGGCCAGCATCAGGGCGCCGCATGCCGCCATGGAGATAGAGATCGCTTCGGTCATTTGTATTGCCTCCCCTGGCTGTCCGGGTTGACGCGGAAGGGCGTGCTGCGCGCGGCGTAGTAGCGCCGGTAGCGGCGGTGGCGCAGGTACACCTGGCGCAGCATCGGATCATGCGCCGCCATCAGGCGGCAGGCAAACAGCGCGCCTGTCCACAGCAGCAGCCCCACCACCGTCGCGCGCAGTTCCTGCGCGCTGAAAATGAGCGCGAAGGCCAGCAGGCCGGCAAACATGACCAGCTCGCGGTCGCCACCCATGAACAGGTTGTGGCGGTTGCCCGCGCGGCGGATGGGGATGGCACGCATTGCCATGGCTATGCCATCCGTGCGCCGCTGCACGCAGCGATATGGCGGATGGCGCCGTACAGCGTATCGCTAGATGCCGCGATTTCCGCGCCGCGACCGAAGAAAGTGCTCATCACGTTCTGCGCGCCCACCAGCAGCGCCATCACCAGCACGATGAAGATCAGGGTGCGGAAGAACCCATTCAGGTCGCCGCCGAAAATAAGCACGCCCCCGGCGATGACGATGCCGATGATGGACAGGGCGAAGGCCACCGGGCCGGTGACGGAATTGCGCAGGTTTTCCAGCCAGCTTTCATAGGGCAGCGAACCGCCGGTGCCGGCGGCCGCATGCGCTTGGTGCGGCAGCGACAGAAACAACAGCAGGACGATGGCCGCGCACAGCCAGAACTGCGCCTTGCGGTGGTCATGGCCCGGCGGGCCAGGCAGGAAAATGTTCATGGTCAGCTCCTTACAGTACGTGGGTGAGATAGCGGCCGTCCGCATAGCCGGCCACTTCGAGGATTTCCTGCACGCGGCGGCCAGCTGCCGTACGGGCAATGTGCACGACGATATGCACTACCTCGCCGATCAGCGTCTCGATATCGGCAGGCGCCGAAGGGTTGCGGCTGATAAGCGACCTGAGGCGCACCAGGCCTGCCGCCGGATTGTTCGCGTGCAGCGTGGCCGCGCCGCCTTCGTGGCCCGTGTTCCAGGCATCAAGCAGGTCCAGCGCCTCGGGGCCGCGCACCTCGCCAACCAGGATGCGGTCAGGCCGCATGCGCAGCGCGGCTTTCAGCAGCGCCGTCATGGAGACGTCGAAGGAAGTGTGGTACTGCACGAAGTTCTCGGCGGCGCACTGGATTTCTCCGGTGTCCTCGATAATGAAGACGCGCTCGCCGGGATCGCAGGCCACCATGTCGTTGATGATGGCGTTGACCAGGGTGGTCTTGCCGGAGCCGGTGCCGCCAGTAACGAGGATATTGCGGTGGCCAGCCACCGCCTGCCGCAGGATGCTGCACTGGCGCGCCGTCATGGATCCAGCAGCGACGTACTCGTCCAGCGTGTAGATCGCGATGGCTTTCTTGCGGATGGAAAAAGTGGGGGAGGGGACGACCGGCGGCAGCTGGCCCGCGAAGCGCGAGCCATCGAGCGGCAGCTCGCCTTCCAGCAGCGGCTTGCCGCGCGTAACCTCCTTGCCGTGGTAGCCCGCGACGGTCTTGACGATGGCTTCAGCCTGCGCCGCGCGCAAGGTGCCGATGCAGCGCATCCGTTCCCCGAGCCGCTCCTGCCACAGCCTGCCGTCGGCGTTGAGCATCACTTCTACGGTGCGCGGATCGTTCAGCGCCTCCACCAGCAGAGGACCCATGTCGCGCTCCAGCTTGCGCCGCGCACGGTCCTTCAGCGTCGAGAAATCTTCCGTATCGGCCATGATCGGTATCCTTCTGCTGCATCAAAGCAATGTCAGATATACAAAGGATATACCGGTGAAAACGACGGGTTTAGACCTAGCGCAAAGGTCAGCCGTAAGGCTGTTGATGAGTTCGTTGTTTAGTGACGAATCCGCTTGACTATTTCACGAAGGATATGGCGTTATGGAAAATATGTTGCCGGCGCTGCTAGTGTTTCCACCCGTCAGCTGTCCTCAGGCTTGCCGGCCGCGATCTGCTTGCGATTCGCCTCGTTCCACTGGCGCACTTGGAAAGCCTGGTATTCGGTCAGTACCGATGCCACGCGCACGTAGCCCGGCGGCAGGCTATTTGGCGCCTTGCCGCCGGCGAGCATGTCCAGCGACTCCTGGTCGAGATCGGTAATTTCCAGCAGGGCAGGTAGCGCGACGTCGAGGGCCTTGGCGATCGACTCCATGATCTTGAGCGAGGGGTTGGCCTTGCCGTTGGTCAGGTCGGACAGGAACGACACCGACATGCCCGCACGGTCGGACAGTTCGTTCTTGGAGATGCCCAGTTCGTCGAGCACGCGCAGGACATTGGTGAAGAAGATTTGGTTGTACAAGGTGGAGTCCGCCTTAAATCGGTGCTGTCATATTAACTTAAACCGGTCTATATATTTTAGATCACCTGCGCAAGCGTATCCAGCTCGCTCAGATTTCATGTATTTCCTTGCAAACGTCGGACTAATGTCGCCCATCCTGATTCCTTAGCGACATTGGCGCGCCAAATAGTCGACTGGCTAGTCGTTCAAGCCCGTTTTTCACTCCATTCGACGGGATGTTTCGCGTCTTTCTGTCATCAGGATGGACTACGGGGATTCGGTTATCGTAAAGCGCCTGCCGGCCAGTAGCAGATTGGCAAAGGTGAACAGCGTAAGAGCTCTGCGGTGCTCTTGGCTAGACCGCGATAACGCGTTTTTCGATGACGAAACAGGTTCTTGACGACATGGAACGGATGCTCGACTTTCGCCCGAACGCTAGCATTCAAATGCACCAGCTGTTCCGTCAAGCATCCCAATTTATTCTTGGGCAGTGCCTTGCGTTTGGAGCGCTTCATGGTCACATTACCACGTCACCGATTTGCCGATGTTTTCGGACTGCTTTTCCACTCTGCGGTAGCTGGCGTCGCCGAGCGCGGCAGTCTCGTCACCGTGCAGCGGCGCGTGCGCCTGGTCACGTCGGCGACATTGACGGCCGTGCTGATGATCGTATGCACCAGGCCCGAAGCGGCATCGACGCCGACGTGGGCCTTCAGGCCGAAGCCAGTCATTGCCTTTCTTCGACTGCTGCATCTCTGGAGAACGCTTGTCGTCCTTGTTCTTGGTCGACGGCGGCGCGGCGCTCAGCGTGGCGTCGATGATGGTAGGTCCGCCGCAGGGGGGGCGGCGTTTGATGAATAAATTAGTAGTTCCCTAGTTTCAAACATTTTCCAAAGCCATGCCACGCATCTCGTATTTGTCGGTTTGCGGCTGCCAAATCCGTACGTCTGAGCGGACCTGCGGATGGCGCCTAGGGGAGCGCCGGCGATCAACAGGTCCAGCACGAAGGCCGCCAGCTGGTGCGCTTTGATAAACCAGACCCTCGCCGGTGGCCAGCTGCTGCAGCACCACGCTGTCGGTGTCGGCCAGTCGCGCGAGAGCGCGCCCAGGTCAGTGCCGGCGATCGCCCGTCCACTGCATCGACCGCGCCATGGTGGTACCACGTGTGACTTTCTGAAATTACTGCGATGGTTTGGAATAACTGCGACGGGCTTTTCCGAGGACATGATGGTTCATGCGGTGATAGACTAGAAAAAGAGCCTGGAAGGTTCTCACTCTGAATAACGCCTGTTTCCAATCCCATTCAGAGGATCACCATGCCACAAGCTGCTGTCTTAAAGCCGGGCCAGTACCGTCACCTTCTCCGCGTCACCAGAGCCACCAGCCGCGATCCAGAGCGCGATGTTCTTGTCCTGCTGCTCGGTATCCACACAGGGATGCGGGTGTCAGAAATCGCGCAGATCGAGGTCCGCGATGTGTTGTTCCCTTCCGGCGCGATCCGGCCGGAGGTATCGCTGCGGGCCGCGATCACGAAAGGCCTGCGACAGCCCTGCATCTACCCGGCTAACCGTGATCTGATCGCCGCGATTGATGACTACCTCACACTGCGGGTCGAGAGACGCTGGCGTATGAGCGAGGACCCAAAGCGATACCGTGGGCTTCGTCCGGACAGCATGCTTGTGCTGACATTTAAGGGTTATCGCTACTCCATGAACACCAAGCGGCGTATCAACGAGGCTGGCCAGCAGGTCGATTACGTAGCCTGTGACGCGCTGCAAGCACACGTTACGAAGTTGTACCGGGATGCCGGAATCAAGGGCGGCAGTTCTCACAGCGGTCGGAGAACTATGGCAAGCCGGCTCTTGGCGAACGGCGTCGAACTTAGTACGGTGCAATTGATGCTCGGGCACGCCGAACTAGACCACGTCGATCCATTTTTAGAGATTTCTCGTGCTCGGCTTCGTCAAGCATTCGCCGAGGTGTTGTGATAATTGGAGAGGTTTCATCCGTTGCAAGTAGACTACAATATTTTACAATTTGGAAACAGTTGGTGGAGCGAAGGAAAATTATGTCACGAAGAAGACGCACTACTGCTGAGCGATCAATTATTTACGCCGGGGTGCTTGGCGGGTTGAGCATCGTACAGATCGACAAAATTTTGGACCAAATCGGTGCGACGGGATTAAACCCCAGCAGTTATGCGATGTTAAAGGGAACTTACTTCTCTAGCATGGTGGCGAGTATCGGAAGTGAGGTTTCTGAGTCTCCAAACGCGTTTGGCGAATCTATTTACCATCCTAAGCCAATGGGCGAACTTTGACAAAGGGAAAAAATCATGGCAGAAAAAATCATTGCATACGGCGTTGCGATTCGCTTTGGCGACCGAGACCTGCTCACTGTGCCGATCACCAGAACTACCGGCTACATGGTAAGCGGAGTTAGCGGGGCCGACGACGACCAGGTGACCTTTGGGACTTTTCACAAAGATCTTTATCTTCGCTGGAAAGCCGAGTTGGATCGCGCGGGCCGCAGCTACGTCGCATTTGAGCCGGACTAAGGAAAACTCGCCCTAGCGGCTTACTTACTACAGCCCCCGCGCCCGGCCTGACCGGGCAGTGGCCATGAGAAGGTCAGTGCGGTACCGGCCACGAGGAAATCGAAATGCTATGGGGTTTAAGGGAACTAAAGCACCGCATTAGTACGACCGGCTCGGTTCAGATATCCAAGGCTGAGCTATTCTTGCTCTGTGACGATGTGGATGGGACGATAGCTGTGCTCTCCGGGGATGTAAGCGATACCGTACGTGAGGCATTAAAGGCGGAAGAACTCGTAGCCTATTTTTTCGTCGGCGAGTGGTACGTGGCAAAAATTTAATAACCAGTAAAAACGCCCTGATCGGGGTTCTGCGACAGGAACCCGATACGAGCAAGCGGGACGCGGCCGTGAGTGCGAGCAAGACAGGATCAACCCCTCGCCGCTTCTTTCTAGACGATCGGCAGGTTGTCAAAGCGTAGAACCCCGACTAGGGCGAATTTTGAAAGAGGAAAGAGGCATGACCTACGATTTCAACAGGGCACTCACAGACTCTTCGAGTCTGCCCTTGTTTGTCGCAATAGACGCATACGTAGCGTCCGACTTTGGCTTGAAAGTTCGGGCCATGGAAATGAGCAATGCCGAGTACGATGTGCGCTACAAAAAAATTTCGGGTACTTCGAAAATGAAACCGCCGCCGAGCCACCATCGAATCTTTCCTGGCTATCTGGTTGTACGCAAGCTTGGAACGCGAGACGAATATGAGACGTGGATGCCGGACCATGTATTTGATGAGTTGTATACGCCCGAGAAAATCGCATAGGGAAATAGCCATACCGACACGTCGGCCGCGCATGACGCGGCTTGATGCATTGAAAAGCCCAGCGGGGTGCTGGCTAATGAGGAGAAAAATGAAGAACCCAATCTGCGTGTACGTTGATAACTCCAACATCTTTCACGAGGGCCAGCGGTATGCGGACGAGCACAAAGGTGAGGACCGATTTGCTTTTCGAATTCACTTTCCACGATTCATTGACCTCATAACGAAAAAAGAATCGACTTCAGAATTTGTTTGGGGCGGCAGTACACCTCCCTCAACCGATGAAGTTTGGTCTCGCATCGAGTCGCATGGCATAAAGCCGACGCTAATCCCTCGTGCCTCCTCTGGCGAGAACGAAACGGTCGATCACAAAATTCAGTTGCAGATGTATCGGCATGCAAAAAAGTACAGAGCCTCGCCGGGCACGATGGTTGTCTGCACAGGGGACGGCAAGGGGTACGATGATGAAGAGGGTTTTTTATATGACCTTGAAGGTTTCGTCAATGAAGGGTGGCAAGTACGTGTAGTGAGCTGGACACATGCTTGTGGCCGAAGCCTGAAATCATTTGCGGAGCACAAGGGCCGATTCATAGCGTTGGAAAAACATTATGAAGATGTTACTTTTATCGCAGGCGGCAGGAATGTCGGCCGGTCAGTTCCTAAGGCGGCCAATGCGGTCATCGGTGCCGATTTGGCAACGAAGCTGAAGTCAGCATTGAAAAAGTAATTTCGCATAGGAAAACGCACCAGGTCTTAGCAAAGCCACCCACGAGGTGGCTTTGCTGATGAGAGGGTCACGCGCTTTGCCTGGCCAACGAGGAAACCAGCGCGTTGGTGGCGCCCGATAACCAGCCGGTCGCTGGCAAAAGGAAGAAGTAAAGTGAATGAGCCGCAAGATAAAGCAACAGCCGTTGAAGAGCAGTGGAAGCGCGGACTGAGGTTCGCCTGTCGCCGTTTTATTCGGAACGTACTATGGCATCAGCCAGGCGTCTCTAGCGACTGGGTTGAAACGCTGACGGAGCAACTTGCAAGTATCGCCGAAGACTATGCAGGGTTCGCGGACGAGATGTACGGTGACTGGGAAATTGTTAGCCGCGCCATCGAGTACCTTGCCGTAATCCATGATGGCCCATGGCGAGGCGCCGACTGGTTCAAGACATCGCTTGACGTTTTGATGGAGCTGGCAGTCCCCAACACAGGGTTGGATTCGGATACCGCTGCCTTCCTTCCTGACCTTCAGCGTGGCATCGGACAATCTCTCCAGGCGGTACCGGTCGATCGGCATGCAATGAAGCTATCCGATGAGGATGTTTCTCACGTCATGACCCTGCGAGACGCCGGGGGACAATTCGGCCTTGTGTCGGAATTATTTGATGTTTGCGAAAAGATTTTACACGGGGAGCCTCTTGACGAATCAGATCAAAGGATTTTGAAGTTGGCCTCGAATGCTGCGCCGTTCACGAGAGTCGCGCGCAAGGGTAATTAATAGGAGAAAAGATGTCGATCGGTGATTTGAATCTCGCCCTAGCGAGGTCGTCGAATGGCAATACGCCGCTCGCCCAGGCCAAAACCGAGGTCTCAGTGAACTTTCTGCTCGAAATCCACAACTTGGCACCGATAGGAAGCGAGATCAGGACGCGGGTGGTGAATGTCGTCACTCAAGCAGCGCAGCGCGATCCTAAGGCACACTGGGCACGAGGCGTGATGCAGACAGACGCAGGAGACCTGGTCTTCGATGAAGCACGGTACCTACATGCTGTCTACCAGGGCAAGCAAGACACCTATGCGCAGTCGGCTCAAAAAGCCTTCGATGAATTGCAACGCACGCTTGAGTTGATAACGTCCTTCCAGCAAAAGGAGCAAATTGCGATCGGCCACGAAGCGGTACGGGCAGCAACAGGACAACCGCTGGTTGACCTCACCACGCCCACGCGCCCGGCAGTGTTGCTCAAGGCTGCAGCAGCAAGCTTGCCGGGCTTCGTGGAGCGAATGGCCAGCGGTATGGATGTTACCGTTGGGGACGGCAAGCCAAGGATGTTGACAAAGGAATGAGCAAAGTGTCGTCCATCACGGGCGAATAGGGAAAACGCCTCAGCTACACCCATTGCCCCGCCTAGAGCGGGGCTTGGTGTTGAAAGGGCTGGCACGGTGCCGTGGCCCAAAATGGAAAGCATACGATGACGAAGCAAGAACAATTTTTGTGGGCAGTTCAAACGCTGGTGCTGACGAATTCGATCAACGTCACGAGCCACCCCAGCTTCGATGAATCGAAACGTCACATCGTCTCGTTCACGGGCGTTTCCAACGCTGTACGCGCCGCACTCGCAGCCAGTGAGAAGATTCCCGAAAGCCTCACTCCTTTTGAAGCAGCGCTGGAATTCTGTGGCTGGATGCTGGAGAACCTGCGGGATGATAGCAAAACAATGCCCGGCTGGATCTACGGCTGCTGAGAGCTGAAAATATGAAGCCAGTTTCGTACAACGGGTACACACTTACGCCGTCTAGTTACCAGGACTCCGATATGCCGGGCCACTGGTTCCCCCTAGTGGTAGTTTCGGGTGGACACCTGACCGCCCTAACAAATGTGGCACTTCCACCGGCATGCGGTCTTGACGAAAGCCTTGCCAACGAACAGGCAATGAAGGTCGCGGTGCAACGCATTCAAAATAACAACTTGTAGCATCCGAGGAAAACATCAATGAATCGATATCTTTACGAGGTTCGACTCGACGGCGCTGCGAGCAAAATGAACAAAAGCCGCTTCTTTGCCAACGTGACAGACATCGGCGCTATTGCTACGGATCACGCCGGTATTTCGGTCTTGTGCGCCCTTAGCTCTGTCAGAGATGCTGCGGGCGTTAAGGAACTGTGCACTAAAGGCTTTCGCCCAAAAGCCGAAGCGCACCGCGTCACCGTTGTAGAAATCACTGCGGCAACGGTTGCCGATCCGAGCCATGCTCACTCGGCATATCAGAACGTCGTAGATTTCTTCTACCAATACGGTGCATACCCAAATATCCCCTGAGACCAAGGAAAATCCATGGATAGAGACATGAGGTATCTGGCTGGCGCCATCGTGATTGCGGCTGTTGTTATCGCAACGACGTTTCGGTACGAATTCTCAGCACACGCTGGAATTCGTAGTGATCGCTGGACCGGCAAGACCGAATACGAGTGCGGTGATCGGGGCAAATTTGGTTGGAAAACGATGGCAGAATGTGACGCAATCAACAAATAGGAAAATACGATGGTCAAGGTAAGAGTTGTATTGAAGCAAACCGCCCACGGTAGCATGGAGCTTGTTCCTCCTCCAGAAGGAAGCCAATTTGAATTGGATTTGCAAACAGTGCCAAGGGTCGGCGATACTTTATATATCCATACAAGTTTTCTTCCGCCATATTTTACGAGTGGGGGGACAGACCCAGGCGACATCAAAATAAATCGTGACGAAGACGCTGGAGAATTCAAGGATACCGTCCAGTTTTTTATTACAACCAAATACAACGAACCGAACGATTCTGTTGTGCATATAGTTACTCAAACCAAACAAGTTGCAATTGTGCTCTGCACGGTGGACACGTACCGAAAATTTACT
This sequence comes from Janthinobacterium sp. PSPC3-1, assembly GCF_049896105.1. Lineage (NCBI taxonomy): Bacteria > Pseudomonadati > Pseudomonadota > Betaproteobacteria > Burkholderiales > Oxalobacteraceae > Janthinobacterium > Janthinobacterium sp. PSPC3-1. The sequence goes on from NZ_JAFCTQ010000041.1 coordinate 42,700, forward strand.
TGGCGAGATGCCAAAAAGTAATTGAGCTACACTTTTAAAGCGAAACACCCAACAGCACGCCCATTCGAAATAAGTTGGTCTAATCGAGGAAAACGTTAATGTCATCGAAGCGCAACCGAAAAACAGTAGCACATTTCGGCGGATGCTGGAAGACGAAAATGATGCGCGCGCCTATGATGGGATAGTCCAGTGACATCCATGCAGGTTTAGGTTCCCGTCATTCACACTGCAGGGCGCGCAGGCCCGAAATTTGTAATCGGTACTGCAAGAGTGTAAGATAATGAAGATGGTGCGAAGATGGTCAAGACGTGTTTTTTTATGATGGTATTTTCGATGGTATCGAACATATATAGTTAAGAAAATCCTTGAAAAATCAGTCACTTGGCCTTCTCATTGATAATCGAGTGGGAGTGATTTCCCATCCGGCGTGACCGGAACTGAAGTGAATTGAACCATGCCAGGCCCGCTTATCGCGGGCTTGGTTCATTTTGCCGGGTCAGCCAGGTTGCGCCGCCGGCACGGTGCTCGGCACCAGTTCGATGATGTCATCGTGGTAGTCGGCCACGGCGGTGCGGTGCGCCACGCTGATGATGGCGCTGCCGGGCAGTTCTCTGATCAGGGCCTGGTACAGGCTGGCCTCGGTGGCCGGGTCGAGCGCGCTGGTCGCTTCGTCGAGAAACACGAAGTCGGGCCGTTGCAACAGCACCCTGGCGAAGGCGACGCGCTGCTGTTCGCCGCCGGACAGCAATTGCTGCCAGTTATCGCGGGTTTTCAGCGACGTGATCCGGTTGCCCAGGCCACAGGCGTCCAGCACGCGCCGGCAGGTGGCGTCGTCGAACTGATCGGGCATCAATGGGTAGCACATGGCGGCCTTGAAAGTGCCGGTCGGCAGGTAGCTGCGCTGCGGCAGAAACATGATGCGGGCCTTGGCCGGCAGCGTGACGGTGCCCGCGCCATGCAGCCATAAACCGGCCAGGGTGCGCAGCAGCGTGCTCTTGCCGGTGCCTGACGGGCCGCGCACCAGCGTGCGGCTGCCTGCCGCCAATTGCAGTGGCGCCACATCAGCCAGCGGGTCGCCTTCTGGGGTGCGCAGGGCCAGCACGCTGCTGCGGATGCCGTCCTGGCTGGCGCGCGCCACGGTAAAACCGTTCGGCCGCGCATGCGCCTTGTTGATGGCCCAGGAAAAATCGCGCAGCCGGTTTGCCAGTGCCAGCCACATCGCGAAACTCTTGTACGACTCCTGGAAGTAGCCCAGCGACGCGCTAAGCTGGCCGAAGGCGCCGACAGCCTGCGTCACGCCTCCCATCGTGATCTCGCCGGCGAAATAGCGCGGCAGGGCGGTCAGCGTCGGCAGCACGGCGAACAGGTGGCCGTAGACCGTCCTGGTCATCTCGAGCTTGGCGTTGCGCACCACCGTGGCCAGGACGTTGTCGCGGATTTTCTCGAAGCGGCGGCGCAAGCGCCGCAGCTCGTTCGCGGCGCCGCCATAAAAGGCGATCTGCACGGCGTTTTCGCGCACCTGCATGGCGCCGTAACGGTAGTCCGCCTCGACGGTCTGCCTTTTCATGCCCAGCACGATCAGGCGCTTGCCGACCCAGTGGACCAGCAGCAGATACGCCAGGTTGTAGACCAGCGCGACGTAGACCATATAGCCGGGAATCTGCAGGCGCAGGTCGCCGATGGGAATGGTCAGGGTGCCGGACAGCGCCCACAAGACCGCCGTGAAGGCCACGATGTTGACCACTACGTTGATCATGTTGGAAATGTTGACCACGCTGCTGTTGGCAAACATCCTGACGTCTTCGGCGATGTGCTGGTCCGCATTGGAAAGCGCGCCATCGGGATCCATGGCGTAGTAAGCGTGCGAGCTGAACCACTGTTCCAGGTAGTGATTGCTCAGCCATGTGCGCCAGTCCAGGTCGATCAGGTCGATGATGGCGGTCCGCACCACGCCCAGCGCGCCCACCAGCAAGCCGACGCCGATCGTCATCCAGACCACCTTTTTCAGCACATCGTAAGCGCTCCACGAACCCCAGCCTGTTCAGCTAGGCAGATCGCTGGTTAAATCGGGGGTATGCAAATCCTTCAC
>NZ_JAFCTQ010000042.1:0-42910 GCF_049896105.1 Janthinobacterium sp. PSPC3-1
TGAATCGCATCGAGATCCTGTGGAAACAGGCCAAGTACTTCTGGCGCCGTTTCGCCGGGCTGAAAGGAAGTGAGTTGCTGAGCGAGGTGGAATCCTTGATGAAAGGTTTCGGAACTGCATTCACAATAAATTTCGTCTGACTACTTAGCTGGAATCAAAATAATAGAGTATCCGGAATGGACTCTGAAGCCAAAAGAGCAATCGAGGATGGCCGTGGAGATCAAAAAATGAACGTCAAACTGGAACCTTGCCGTGGAAGGATTATGCGATGAGAGATGAGGATTTTGAAGTATTCATAGATGCATTTGGAGAGGCAACACAACGCGTTGAGGTACCTGCGACGAGCATTGAAAAGTGGCGCGGAAAATTGCCTGATCAGCTACTGAGGTACTGGGAGGAAGAAGGATGGTGCGGATACGCAAATGGACTTTTTTGGACAGTCGATCCCGATGAGTATGAAGATTTGCTGGATGAATGGCTGGAAAATACCCAGCTGGAACAGCTTGATGCATTCCATGTCATTGCAAGGTCTGCATTTGGCTATCTTTATGCGTGTGGCGAAAAAACAGGACAAAACGTTACGGTGGCATGTCCACTTAATAAAATATTTGTTCTCCCCAAGGAATTAAAACCGAAAGGAAAAGAAGATTTGAATTTTTCCATTCGTTGTTTTTTTTCCTCGATTGAACCAAAAAGTTTTTACTTTTTGGACGAAGGAGGCCAACCGCTTTTCGAGCGTGCTATCGCCATTCTCGGCCCACTCGCAGCAGACGAAATATTCGGTTTTGAGCCAGCGTTAGTACTTGGTGGAAAAGTGCTACTTGAAAATCTAGCCAAAATAAATCTGGATGTACATCTGACGATCCTCCGACAACTTGCAACGCCAACTTTACCGTTCGAACATATCGATATCGACAAACTGATGGATTCATAAATTATTTTATATTCACACTTATCAACCAGGAATAACATTGATCCATGAAAAAATTTCATACTTCAGATTCCATCAATATGGGAATACTTTGCCTAAATTTTGACGAAGCAAAAAAATTCTACATTGATCATCTTGGATTTTTTGTTACGATGGATAGTATTATTCAGTTTGATTCAGGAACCAGCCGCCGGCTAACAATGGCGCACGAGTACAACAAAAAATTCTCGATAGAATTCATGCATCCGTCAAGCATTGAGCAGGCAACTCGCGTAGGTGCAAAAGGTGGGACAATCAATCTATTCACCTTACCAACGAAAAATATTGGCACGCTCAAGGAACGACTGGAAAAAACTGCTTTTTTCATCGATTACCTAGAGGTGCCCTACGCAAGTTTTTTAAACTTGGAAGATCCTATGGGGAATAATATTTGCCTCTACGAACCGTGCTAAACCAATGCAATAATTACATGAAAATACATCAATAAAAATTATGCATGATAAAAATGAAAAAATTTAAAATTCCAATTTATGCTTTTGATTTTATCAATGGATTGTTGCGCATCAATGGAGATATTGCATTATCGAAAAAAACTACAGCAAACGATGTCAAGAACAGAATTATCAACACATTCCTTATCAAACCCAGAACACCTGAGCCTGGAATTTTTATTTATGATATTAACGGATGGGTAGACGAGCATATGATTGAGTTGATTATTTTAAAAGAAAACTACTCAAAAATAGATTATATAATGATGTACTATTTTGAAAATAATTCTGTCGGCAACGGCATCAGTGAGTCATCGCTCGTCAAAAAAATTCAAAAACAGTGTGGTAGTCCCGGAAAAATTAAAGGGCTATCAGAAATAGTATTCCAATTCCCATGGGGAAGCATAGTCGTAGAGCATGATATAAAAGTATCTTCCTCATGCATAATCTTGCAGTACAAAAAAAATACCCCGAGGATCAACTCATCATGTCGAGAAAAAATGATACTTCAAAGCCATTAGTCAATATCGATAATTCCATCGATGTACAGAAAGAATAATAGAATTCATAAAAAAATAGCGATTGTTTCTTTCCAAAATCGAGTGAGATAGGATGGCTTATTTTATTGAAGAGACTACCCGAAAAATTAAAAATCTATCTCTTGGATGAAATTACTTTGGGAAATTCATTGATCACATTGAATTACTCAGACTGGCCAGAAAAGGGGAGCGTTGTAGCACTACTGCGTAACAAGTTCAGAACGACGGAATTCGAAAAGGATTTACATTTCAGAGAGTTGAATGATCCGCATTATTGCAAGGAAGAAATTTCATATGTTGAAGATAACGTTACGCATCTGATTATCAATTAGGTCACATCAAGAACGGGCCAAGATTTGACTTGCCCAGCGCCCTGCCCGATACTTGCCGCTGTCTCCAAGCTCCCACCCTGAGCAACACAGCACCAGCACCTCTCACCACCATGTCCTACTTCACCGCTCCCGCCTCCTACATCGGCCGCTTCGCCCCCTCCCCCTCCGGTCCCCTGCACATGGGCTCGCTGGTGGCCGCCATGGCCAGCTATCTTGATGCCAAGGTGCATCAAGGCACGTGGCTGCTGCGCATCGAGGACCTGGACTATGACCGCAATGTGGATGGTGCCGATGCGGCCATCCTGGCGTCCCTGCAGCGCTGCGGCATGGCGTGGGATGGCGAGGCGACTTGGCAGAGCCGGCGGCTGCCGTTGTATGAGGCGGCTTTGACGCGGCTGCAGGGTGACGGTCTGGTGTATGCCTGCGGCTGTTCGCGCAAGGAGATACAGGATTCGGTGCTGCAGGCGGGCGTGGCCAGGAATGGCGCGGCGGTGTATCCGGGTACTTGCCGCCATGGCCTGGCGCCGGGCAAGGAAGCCCGCGGGCTGCGACTACGGGTGCCCGATGGCGATGCGGCTGTGTACGGCTTTGTGGACCGCTGGCATGGCGAGGTGCGGCAGGACTTGGCCAGCGAGGTGGGCGATTTTATCGTGCTGCGTGGCGATGGCTATTGGGCGTATCAACTGGCGGTGGTGGTCGATGACGGCGAACAGGGCATCACCGATATCGTGCGCGGGGCGGATTTGCTCGATTCGACGCCGCGCCAGCTGTATCTGCAGGACGTCTTGAACTTGCCGCATCCACGATTTTTGCATGTGCCTGTTGTCAATAATGCGCTGGGCGAAAAACTGTCGAAGCAAACGGGGGCACTGGCCTTCGATACGGGCACGCCGGCGCAAGAGTTGCTCGCGTCGGCCCTGCTGCCGGCTGCGCGCTTCCTGGGTCTCGATGTGCAGACCGGCAGCCTCGATGACTTCTGGCGGCGGGCAATACCGGCCTGGGCGCGGCGACTTTCCGAGCAACCATAAAAAAACCCGCCGCGGCGCAAACCGTAGCGGGTTCAAGGCAGGCGCCAGCACGAGGCCGGCGCCTGAAATCGGCAATTAGAAGTTGCCTTTGAACTGAACGCCAAACTGGCGTGGCTCGTTGATGAAGCCGGTCAGGTTGTTGAAGTCGATGGCACCGGTCACGCGCTTGGTGTCGGTAATGTTGCGGCCGAATGCAGCCACTTCGTACTTGCCGTCTTGCCAGATGTAACCTGCGCGCAAGCCGCCTTCGACCAGAGCCTTGCCGGTGAACTCGGTCGACTCATACAGGAAGAAGTTGATCTTGCTGCGGTAGGACCAGTCGGTGTAGACATAGAACTCGCCGTTTTCCATCGGGATCGAATAGCGGCCGGTGGCGGTCACAGTCCACTTCGGTGCTTGCGGCAACGCATTGCCGTTGATGATGGCGTTGCCGGCGGCATTCTTCGGATCGGTCACGATGCAGCTGCGGCAGGTGGCCACCGACAGGGTCGGATCGTCGATCTCCGTGAAGTTGTAACTGCCGCCCAAGGACATTTTGAGGCTAGGCGTGACAAAACCTTCCAGTTCCAGCTCGGCGCCGCGGCCGTTGGTCTTGGCGGCGTTGATCAGGCGCGTGACGTTCGAGTTACCACCCACTACCGTCAGTTGCTGGTTCTTGACCTGGTAGTCATACACGCTAAAAGCAACGCGGGCGCGGCGCTCGAACAGGTCGGCCTTGACGCCGGCTTCATACGAGGTGATGGTTTCGGCATCGGCCACGGTGACCGGCACGCTGGAGCTTGCCGGAGCAATACTTGGCGCACGGAAACCGGTAGCGACACGGCCGTAGAAGCTCACGTCCTTGGTGTACTTGTAGGTGCCGCTCAGGTCCCAGTTGAATTTCGATTTGCTGACATCGGCGCTGGTCGGATTGACTTGCACCACGCGGTCGGCCACCACGGTATCGAAATCTTTCTTGTCTTTCGTGTAGCGCAGGCCGGCGCGCAGCATGAAGGCGTCGTTGACAGCGTAGTTGACCGAACCGAAGGTGGCCCAGGCGGTGTTTTTCTGGCGGCTGGCCAGATGCGAAGCGAGCACGTGGGTATTGGTGTCGAAGGTATCGGAGAAACCGTTGGCGTCTTCATTGAAGTAGTACACGCCTGCCTGCCAGTTCAGCGGACCGGCATTTTTCGATTCGGCGCGGAATTCTTGCGAGTACTGTTTCACGCTGCTGATGCCGCCGGCGGTTTCCACATTGAATGGAATCGCCGGGGTCATGCCTGGCGCGCCGCCGTCGATATCGCCGTGCGACAGGTAGCTGCCGACATGTTCGAAACCGGTGATCGAATACAGTTTCACGCCGTCCAGGTCCCAGCTCAGGCGGGCGCTGGCGCCATTGGTGCGCAGGTTCTGGAAGTTCGGTGCGTTGGTGAACGATTTGTTCGGATCGAAGCCGTCGACCAGGTCATTGCTGCCAGGACGGATGGCGTTGGCGTAGAACACGCGCGCGCTGCCGGTGGTGTTGCGCTGGTGTACGTTGAACAGGGCGTTGAAGGTGGTGTTCGGCGCATACAGCACTTGCACGCGTTCGGCGTGTTCGTTGTAGCCGTCCAGCGCATCTTTCTGGCCGGTAAAGGTGTTGTCGACGTAGTCGTCGCGGTGCTGGCGCAGGGTCGAGAAACGCATCGCCCACTCTTTGCTCAATGGCACGTTGACGGCGCCTTCGGCATTGATGGTGTTGTGGGTGGCGATCGAACCGCTGTAATAGCCTTCGACCTTGTCCAGGCTCGGCTTGGCCGATTCGAACTTGACCACGCCGGCAGGGGTGTTGCGGCCGAACAGCGTGCCTTGCGGGCCGCGCAGCACTTCCACGTTGGCCACGTCGAAGATCGGGTAACCCTTCAGGATCGGGTTTTCTTGCACGACATCGTCGTAAATCAGGGAAACAGGTTGCGATGCAAAAATGTTGAAGTCGGTATTGCCGTAGCCGCGGATGTAGAAGCGCGGGAAGGTACGGCCGTTCGACGATTCCACGTTCAGGCTAGGCACTTTGCCGGCCAGCATGCGGATATCCTGGCCGCCGGAGACGATGACGTCCAGCTTTTGGGCGGTCAGCATCGATACGGAGACTGGTACGTCGCGGATGTTTTCCTTGCGGCGCTGGGCCGTGACGGTCACGGTTTCAAGCTGGCTGGCGGCAGGCGCTGCATCTGCGGCGGCCTCGTCAGCGTAGGCCGTGCCGATAGGCAAGGCTGCGGTAAGGGCAAGCATGGCGGCGCTTTTGGCGCACAAACGCTTGTGCATCTTGGACATTTTGATCATGAAGAGTTCCCCAGAAGTTAAAAAGTAATGCGAAGAATGGCTGTCTCCGGTATTTCTTCTTGCGGCGCTGTGCATACGCCTGCACCTTTCTGGTGCGGCAGCGCGAGCGGATGTCCCTCCGCTCCTGGCGTCGCTGGCTCCGTCCCTGCTGCCCCATTGCCGGCAGCGGTCATGGCCGCATCGTCTCGATATCTCGCAGACGCCAACTTTAAAAACAAGGCGCCAATTTAATTCAAGCCCGTCTTTGGCCGCAAGAATATTGTTGCTACGCACAATCATTCATCCAAAGAAGCACCTCGATAGTGGTTATTCAGCCACAAAGCCCGCTGTTTTGTGGTTTTCATGGTGGTTTTCATACTTCTCAAAAGAGCCATGAAAAAACGCGATAAGGCTGCAAGCGGAAATGCCCGCGCCAGCAAATGCCTGTAATATCGCAACAATTGCAAGCTCTGCCCTGCCCCATACCGGTGCAGCCGCAGCCCGCGTACCATAGCCGACCGTGTCCATGCCCGAACCCCGCCCGAACCCGCCTGCCAGTATCGCCAGCCATGCGGCACCGTCCCTGTTCGATCTCACGCCGGACCTGGTCTTCACCATCGGCGTCGATGACACTTTGAGCGGCCTGAACCCCAGCGCGCGGCGCCTGCTGCATGGCAACAGATGGGACCGGCTGTGGATACCCAGCGACAATATCGCCGCCGATACCGCACTGCAGACGGCGCGCCGCGATGGCCAGGCGCAGTGCGACGCCACCCTGATCGGCGGCGCCACCGGCAACGGCTGGCAAGTGCTGCTGCATCGTTTGCCGCCCGATGGCTTATCCGGGCAGCAGGTGCTGGCCATCTGCCGCGACATCAGCGCACGCCTGGAAGCGGCGCGCCAGCTGGCCGACAACGCCCTGCGCGCGCGCACCCTGCTGGGCGCCCATTGCGACATTGCCTGGAGTACCAGTACCGCCGGCAACTTTGACGCCGACCAGCCCGCATGGCGCGCCTACACGGGCCAGAGCACGGCTGAACTGATGGGCAAGGGCTGGCTCAATGCCGTGCATCCCGACGACCGCGCCATCGCCGACGCCGCCTACCCACACCCTTCGGACGTGCGCACCACCGAATACCGCCTGCGCCATGCGGACGGCGGCTACCGCAACGTCGTCGCACGCATGCTGCCCGTATATGGCCCTGACGGCGCCGTCAGCGTATGGGTCGGTTCGCATACCGACGTGACTGCCACGCGGCAGGCGGAACAGCGCCTGCGGCTGGCCATGCAGGGTGGACGCATGGGCACCTGGGATATCGACCTGGGCAGCGGCAGCATGCAGTGTTCGGCCACCTGCATGACCAATTTCGGTTTTGCCCAAGGAGAAGGCGTCGACTATCAGCGGCTGAGTGCGGCCATGCTCGAGTCCGACCGCCTGCGCTGGCGCGCGGCGGTGCACGAAGCGATCACCAGCGCCAGCGATGTCGAGGTGGAAGTACGCGTGCGCTGGCCCGACGGCTCGCTGCATTGGGCGCATATGCGCGGCGCCTGCACCTGCGATGCGGCCGGCAATGTGATCGGCCTGTCGGGCATCTCGCTGGATATCACCGCCAGCAAGCACAACGAAGAAACCTTGCGCATGACCCTGGCTGCCGGCGACGTGGCCACCTGGAACTGGGATATCGTGGCCGACAAGGTGACGGTCGACAGCAATATGGCGCGCCTGTTTCCCGTCGATACCAGCAGCTCCGGTCCCGCGCCGCTGGCACGCTATGTGGACGTGATCCATCCCGACGACCGCGAGCGGGTCGGCAGGCAGATCGAGCAGGCGCTGCAATCGCAGCAGCCGTTCGAATCGCGCTACCGCGTGCGTGCCCTGGATGGTCAGTACCACTCGGTGCTGGCGCGCGGCCGTGCCGAATATGGCGCCGATGGCACGCCCTTGCAGTTGCCCGGCGTCATCCTCGACATCACGCGCCAGAGCCAGGTGGAAGACGCGCTGTCCAGCAGCGAAGAGCGCTACAGCACCTTGATCGAGCTGATGGACCAGGCCTTTTGCGTGATTGAAATGCTGTACGACGATGAGGGCAAGCCAGTCGATTTCCGCTACCTGGAAGCGAACCCTGCCTTCGTCAAGCAGTCGGGGCTGGAGAACGCGATCGGCAAGACCATCCGCAGCTTCGTGCCCGAGCACGACCAGCACTGGTTCGACTTTTACGACCAGGTGCTCAAGACCGGCCACCCGATGCGGTACGAAGACGAGGCGCACGCCATGGAGCGCTGGTTCGAGATCTTCGCGGCGCGCCTGGGCGAGCCGGGCAGCACCAGGCTGACGGTGTTGTTTACCGATATCAGCGAGCGCAAACGTGCCGAGAAACAACTGCGCCAGCTGGCCGACGACCTGTCGGAGATGGACCGGCGCAAGACCGAATTCCTGGCCACCCTGGCGCATGAATTGCGCAATCCGCTGGCACCGATCCGCAACGGCCTGCAGATCATGCGCCTGGCGGCCGACAAGCCGGCCACGGTGGCGCGCGTGCGCGACGTGATGGAGCGGCAGGTCAACCAGATGGTGCACCTGGTCAATGACCTGCTGGACGTGGCGCGCATCACGCGCGGACAGATCGAACTCAAGCTGGAACGCACGGATCTGAAGACCATTATCGCCAGCGCGGTGGAAACCAGCATGCCGCTGATCGAAGCCAACCAGCATCAATTGCAGGTGAATATCGATGAGCAGGCCTTGCCGCTCGACGCCGACCCGACACGCCTGGCGCAGGTGGTCGGCAACCTGCTCAACAACGCCGCCAAGTATACGCCGGCCAAAGGCCAGATCGTATTGACGGCGCGCCGCACCGGCGACGACGCGCACATCGACGTACGCGACAGCGGCGTGGGCATACCGGCCGCCTCCTTGTCCACCGTGTTCGACATGTTCACCCAGGTGGGCCAGAACATGGGCCGCGCGCAAGGCGGGCTGGGCATCGGCTTGTCGCTGGTGCGGCGCCTGGCTGAGTTGCACGGCGGCAGCGCCAGCGCGGCCAGTGCCGGCACCGGCCTGGGCAGCACTTTTACGGTACGCCTGCCGCTGGCGGCGCCAGCACCGGCGGCCAGGGACGACGACACGCCGCAGTCATTGCCAGCAGCGACCGTGCCGTTTCGCGTGCTGGTGGTGGACGACAATGTCGACGCCGCCGACACCCTCGCCGCCGTGCTCGACATCATGGGCCACACCACGCAGGTGGTACACGATGGCGCCCAGGCGCTGGCCGTGGTGCCGCAATTCCTGCCCGAGGTGGTGTTTCTCGACATCGGCCTGCCCGGCATGAACGGCCATGACGTCGCGCGCGCCCTGCGCCGGACGCCAGCCGGCGCGCACGCCGTGCTGATCGCCCTCACGGGCTGGGGCGCAGAGGACGACCGCAGCCAGTCCAGCGCGGCCGGCTTCGACCATCACCTGACCAAACCGGCCAATCTGCACGCCATCGGCGAATTGCTGGCCACCGTATCCACCCATCAAAAGAAGACCGACCATGTCTGAAGAACTCAATCATTCCCGCCGCCAGGTGCTGATCCTGGCCGGCGCCGCCCTGCTGTGCCCGGCAGCGCTATTGCATGCCGCGCCCAACGCCACCACGGCGGCGGACGCCCAGGCGCAACTGGCGGCACTGGAACAGGCCGCCGGCGGGCGCCTGGGCGTGTCTGCCCTGCACACCGGCAGTGGCGCGCGCATCGCCCACCGCGCCGACGAACGCTTTCCCATGTGCAGCACGTTCAAATCCATGCTGGCGGCGGCGGTGCTGGCGCGCAGCACCAGCGACCCGCACTTGATGAACAAGCTGGTGCGCTATGAAGCCAGGGAACTGGTCACTTATTCGCCGGTCACGGAACAACATGTGGCCACCGGCATGCGCGTGGCCGAGCTGTGCGCCGCCACCTTGCAAACCAGCGACAACAGCGCGGCAAACTTCCTGATGAAAATATTGGGTGGCCCGCAGGCGGTAACGGCCTATGCGCGCAGCATCGGCAATGAGGTATTCCAGCTGGAACGCTGGGAAACCGAACTCAATAGCGCCATCCCGGGCGAAGTGCGCGACACCACCAGCCCGGCGGCCACCGTGCACAGCCTGGACGGCCTGCTGCTGCGCACCAGTTTGCCGGCAGCGCAACGCCAGCAGCTCGACACTTGGATGCGCGGCAACACCACCGGCGACAAGCGCATCCGTGCCGGCGTGCCTGCCGGCTGGAGCGTGGCCGACAAGACCGGTTCGGGCGCCTACGGCAGCGTCAACGATATCGGCGTCGCCTACCCCTCCGGCGACGCGACAGCGCCGCTGGTGATCGCCATCTACTACACGCGTGAACAAAAGAACGCGCCGACCAACCAGGACATCATCACGGCCGCGACCCGTATCGTGGTGGCGGCGCTGGGCTGATCAGCCTTGCGGTAGTGCTGCCATGAAGCCGGCGTAGGTCGACCATGCCGGGTCGGCCGCGCTGCGGATTTCAATCGGGAACTTCGGCCGCGGCGCCAGCGCCGTATTGAGGCGGTTGAAAAATTCCTCGCCCGACTGCGTGTAATAAATCCATTCGCGCAGGTTTTCGCCGGTCGACACCAGCGCCAGGGTGGCAAAGCCCTCTTCCTCGACCACCGGCGCCAGCGCCGCTTCCAGCTCTTCCATGTGCTCGCGCTCGTTCGGCGACGGCATGCCGGTCTCGTCTTCATAGCGCCAGGCGATGATGATGCGGTCCGGCTGCGACGACAGGTCCCAGTCGTCATGGAAGGTGTCGACATAGCGGTAGATGATGGCCATCTCGTCGCTATGGGTAACGACGGTGCCCCAGCTGCGGGCGGAAGTGGATTGTTGATTCATGGCGGCATTCCGAGAGAAGAAAACAAGAGGCGCAGTCTACAGCCAGGCGGCAGCGATGTCGACCTGGTCAGTGCGGAAGCAGACCCCGAATCTCGCCCAACTTAACGGTTGGCCACGATGAACAGGCGCGGAAAGGGCAGCAGCACCGTGCCGTCGGCCAGGGCGGGATACGCCTTGGCGATTGCTTCCTCGTAGCGCTGCAAAAAGGCCGCCTGTTGCGCATCGTCCAGCGGCGCCAGATATGGCTGCAGGGCGCTGCCCTTGAACCACTCCACCACCGCCGAGGCACCGGCCAGCGGATGATAATACGTTGTGCGCCAGACATCAACGTGTTTGCAATGGGGCTGCAAGATCGCATAATAATCGCTGGCGCCATGGCGCGGATTGTGCCGGATCGCGCCGATCGTGGCCGACCAGGGCCCGTCCGCCGCCACTTCACGCGCCAGCCGGTGGGCTGGTTCGTCGAGGTTGTCCGGGGTCTGGATCGCCAGGCAGCCGCCGGGTGCGAGCTGGGCCGCCAGGTGCGGATACAGCGTGGCGTGGTCGGGCAACCATTGCAGCGAGGCGTTGGCCAGGATCACATCGACCTTGCCAGCCGGTGGCGCGTTCCAGGCCGCGATATCGGCAACCGCGAAATCGAGCGCCGGCAAACGCTTGCGCGCCGCCGCGACCATGTCTGCGGAACTGTCCAGGCCGCTGATGACTGCCTCGGGGAAACGATGGCGCAGCACTTCGGTCGAATTGCCGGGACCGCAACCGAGATCGACCGCCAGGTGGACTTCGCGCTGCGCGATGGCAGCCACCAGGTCGCGCACCGGGCGGGTACGTTCATTTTCAAATTCCGAGTATTGCTTTGCCGACCAAGTCATCCTGAGCTCCTGTTGATAGGTGATGAAGCCATTATCGTTTCAATTCGTGCTTCCGGGAAAATCGTGCCGAACGGCAGCTACAGCACCGGCGGACAAGTCACCGTCCAGGCGTCATATTGCTGGCCGCTCCTGCGCAGCCAGACGCGGGCGTAACTGTTGCGGTCGCTTCTGAACACCAGCGCATACTGCTCCTGCGCCTGCGGCCGCGAGGCCCCCACATCGACCGCCGCCAGGCTGAAATTCAAGGCCCGCAGCGGCGCACATTCGGTATTACCGGCCATCAGCAGACGTGCCCGCGCCAGCAACGGTTTCTGGTACAGCAACACGCCTTCCAGTTCCGCATCGGGCACGCGCTGCAGCAAGCGCACCGGCTCGGCCACCGGCCGGCAGGCGCCACGGTCCAGCCAGGCGTAATAGAGCTGCCCGCTCTCTTTCCACTTGGCCTGCTTGCCCGACCCCTGCAATACAAAGCTGGTGCGATGCGTGCGGCACAATGCGCCCTGGCCCCGGTGCGGCGGCGCTTCCGTGGTGGCGCTGACGGTCCAGCCGCGTCCGGAGGCATCGCGCGTGACATCGAACAGCATGCGCGCGGCTTTTTCACCGGGATGCGCCAGGGAATAAAAGGTCTCGAACGACTGGCGTTCCTCGCTGCTTGCCGCGCGGGTCGGCGGCGCGGCGGGCTCGGCAGCGCTGGCGGAAACGCCATAGGCCAGCCAGGCCAGCAGCGCCAGCGGACGCAGGGAAATAACTTGCATGCAATTCCTTGAGAGGTCGGTCGGGGAATTATAGATGAGCGGCAGGTGGATCAGGTGGAACTCAGGTGTCACCATAAGTGGCGCCACCGGCAATCAGCGTCGCGCCGCAACTGGTGCGGTCGCCTTCGAACGCCACCGCAATGCCATTGATGGTGTGGCGTTCGCTACCGCTGGAAATGGTGCAGCCGTTATGACCCTTGACCGGGCAACTGCACAGGTCGCCGACACAGGCCACCGCAATCCCGCCCACCGTGAAATGGCTGGCGGCGCAGGACACCACCTTGCCGCCGTGCGTGGTCGCGTCGCCCATACGAATGACTTTGCGCATGATTCCCCTCCTATTTCGTTGCCTGGTCTTCCAGCAGGGATTCCACCGATGGGGCCGCATAGTTGGCAGGGTCGACGGACGGCGTGACCCGGCTGCGGAAGATCTCGCGCGGCGCCTGCTCCTCGCGCACGGCGTCCGTCGGCGGCGTAATAAAGATGATGCTGGCCTCATCGCGGTCGCGCAGGTTGATGGCCGCGCTGGCGCCGCCGTCGCGGTAGCTGCCCATCACGCCGATGGCCATCTGCACGAAAAAGGTGGCCGCGCCCGTATTGCCCAGGCGATGGTCGGTGTTGACGAACTGCGCCGACTTGCTGCTGTCGAGCTCCGGGCCGCCCTGCTCCGCATACGCGTGCAGCATGCCTTCGAGCATCAATTGCTGCGCCGGCTGCTTGCCGGTGGCGGCGATAATGCGCGCCGCTCCCTTGCTGCGCTCGGCTTCCGGCAAGGTCTGCAGCGCTTCCTGCCAGCCCGCGTTGAAGATCTTCTGCCGCTCGTCACGGCGCGTCACCGGCTTGCCGTTCTCATCCTTGAATTTGACGAACACGGGCCGGTGCACGAAGCCGAACGACGGCAGGCGGTCGAAGGTCGCCATCTGCGCGCGGTTCCACGGTATCGGAAACCACGGCGTCGGTTTCCAGGTTTGCGGCGGATGGTTGATCCACGGGTTGATGGCATTGAACTGGTACAGGCCGGCGCCACGAACATCGGGACGCTGGGCGAATTTGGCGGTAGCGGCAAGCCATTCGGGGACGGTGGGTTGGCGCGGCACAGGGATATTGGACCATCTGGAGTCTGGCGGTGAGGCCAAGGAATTCATTAAATCAAAATACATGGCCCTCAGTTGTTCATTGACGAATTTATTCTCAGGATCGTCCCATACATAGGGCAGCATGGATGCGACTCGCTCCCTGCGCGCCAGGATAAACACGGCGGTGGCGTCTGGCATGTCCGGGATGTAATAGCCATCCTTCAATTTTCTATCTTCACCAGGCTTCCGATTCCCATCACGGGTACCGACACTGTCCTCGGAATGCACCACCACATAAGGCACGTCCGGATGTGCGTCAAAGAACGCAAACACTTCGTTCAACAGATCATCGGGATGCTCGTCAAGCTTCCAGGATGCGGTCGAGAAGAGATGCATGGGTAATCCACCGGTCACAGCGCCTGCTACCAGTCCTGCCATCGGATCAGCCGGACTCGGCTGTTTAGAAAGATCAAGTATGGGCGTGCCGGCATAAAACGATGGCATTCCCCAGCAGATGGGAGTGAAATTGATGCCATTTTCCAGCGCGTCATAGGCCCGGGTGCCGCCTGTCCCATCCTTGTCTGATGCCGTCCACGGATATTTCTTCGGGTCCTGCTCGCGGATAGTTGTGAAAGGACTTCCCTGTTGCAAAGCATCCCAAAGCTTGCCTTGCCGGTACTTGTCGAGTGTGACACCCAGTCCTATCACTTCCAGTACATATTCGCGTTGCACATGCTCACCGGCCGCGGTATTCGCTTCTGCCGACAACTTCTGCGATATCTGCTGACGGGTGTCGCTCTTTGCGGCAGCGCCTATCCATAACACTCCTATAATCAAAACCAGCACTATCGATAAAAACCAGAATAGACGCAGCATCATGATCATCACCTTTTGAGTAATATTGCATCGTTCGACATCTCTGCTTATTTTTTCGCCGGCTTTTCAGTCACCACCTTCAGATTCTTTGTCTGAGAAATGACGATCTTCCACAAGCCCCCTGACAGCAATGGCAGTCCTGCAGGCAGAATTCCGCTGTTGTAATAGTCAATAGTTCCATTAATAATTGCAGCTCGCCATGGGGGCTCGACGTTTAAATAAACGGAATACGAATTACGAAAGAGTTCCTCCAAAAGCATCCCCTTTCTGGGTTTATCGTTAGCTTTCGGTTTTCTAATCCTCCAATCCGCCACCGCACACAAATACGCATAAAACTTCGGATCCGAACTGGCCTTGCCGCTGCCGATGGCCACGTCATACGCTGTCACCTGGCTATGGTTTTTGGCGCTGCCGATAATCGAACTGTGAAAAGATTTGGCGCTCACTTCACGCTGCCAGCGCAGGCGCGCTTCATTCGGGCTTTCAGCAATCTTGGCCAAGACCTTGCTATCTACCTGGCGTTTTGCAGAGACGACGGTGCGGCGGTCCAATTCGGGTTTCTTGTCCAGCCCTTTCTCCTTGTTATAGCTTGCCGTCATCAAGACCAGCTCACGTGCGCTGAGATCCTCTTCCTCATCGGGGAATTTCTGAGAGCCGCGCGGATCAGGTCGATACTCGCTGCGTAGCTGCATGCCGCGCCCGCTGGTCGGGGCGATCGTCGCTTCGCAGGGATCAACCTCCTCGACCGGCCCCCGATCTGTCGGCTTGCGATTTTTCATCATCGACGTAGCCGGAATATCTGCAGGATCGATTTGCGACATGCCGCGCAGGTCGGCTGGCACAGGCCTCAGCAATGCCTCGCCCGTGATGGTACGGATGCCATTGCGCTGTTCCGTCTTGCCGAGTTTGCTGTTGATAGGCCAGGCGACCTGCTTGTGCTGCGCACGATCGCTACGCAGCGTGACATCCACGTGCGACTGCTCTGTTTCCGTCTGCAGCCGTAAAGGAAAATCGAACGGTGGCGGCTTTCCCACCAACGACACCGCATTTTTTCCTGTCGCAGGGTCCAGCCTTTCCTTGCTGCTGAATACGCGCTGGTAAAAACGCTGACCTAATTCCTCCAGCGGTTTGCGCACATGGTCACGCACCACTTGCTTGCTGAGAACGCCTCTCTGGCCGTCATCATCGTAGACTTTCTCTTCGGTCGCGATCTCGCTCCCCATCGCAACATCAGCCACCCCATCCCAGCCCATGCCCTGGATATTGTCAAGCGCGACCGTCATATCTTCAGGGCAAAAATACAGGACCACCTTGCCCCGGTTGTCGCGGTCCGCTTCCGCTTTCCAGCCGCTGCCGACCATGCCGCGATGCTGGTCTTCCTTCAAACTGGCAAAGGCCGGCGCACCCGCCTTGCCACCGCCTTTGCCTACTCCCGCCACGATATTGACCAGGGTCTGCAGCCGCGCCGCCAGCGTCTGCATGCCATCAAGCAAATGATAATGGGGCAGCATGGCCGCATCCTCGCCGCCATCGAGCGAACTGAGAATTTTCATCAACGAGGGAATTTCGTCGACCAGGCTGTAGGGCGGATGCATCAGGATCAGGGTGTCGGCCGGCGCCAGTCCCTTCTCCATCAGCATGGCCTGCGCCAGCAGCGACAGCAAACAACCCTGGCTGTGCGCAACGATGCTGACGGTGTCACCGGGATCGTAATCGCGGATCATGGAAATCAGCGCGGCCAGGCGCTGCGCCGCCAGCACCATATACATGCGGCCTGGGGCAGTGCGCAAAGGCCGCAGGGCGTCACCCACCGGATCGAGCGGCGCATAAATGCCACGGCGCCACATGTCGGGCAGGCTGCTGGTGGCGTTGCCGAAAGGGCCGCCCTCTTTCGACAGATCCTTGTCCAGCCTGTTACCGTAACGGTCGACATACTGGCCATTCATGGCGCCGCTCTTGGCCTCGACTTCACGGTAGCCCCAGTAGAAAGGAATCACGGGGCTGTTCGTCTCTTCGTTGAAATTGCGCTTGAAAAACACGGCGTCCGGGTCTTCTTCCAGTTTGTCCTTGTCGGCGGCCACCGGCATGCGGTAGGACGCCGGCGTGAAGCCGCGCCCCAGGCGCTCCTTCAAGCCCTCGCACAGGCCATGCTCAACCGCCTTGTAGCTGACTCCCAGGTCGTTGACGCCATGGACAACAATGATATTGCCCGGCAAATTGCGGCGTATCATCACCTTCTTGCAGGCGGTGCGCTCGCACTGCAGGATGGTCACGTCCTTGCCCACCACATACGGTACTTTCGGATAGCTGCTCATCCTCGCCCCCGCTGTTGTCCATCCTTGTTATTGAACACTTCGATGCCAGCCAGGTGCATGGCATCACGCTCCAGCAGCTCGCTCTTGGCGGCCGCATCGCTGCGTCCATCCGCCGTCGAGCCATCGCCAAGTTTCACTTCAAACGGCGCTTGCGGCGCCAGTTGCGGTTCCTGCTGGCCGTCGTCGTCTTCATACTGAAAGATGAATTGCTGGTCGGCCGGGGCATCGGCAAAGCCCGGCAATTGCGCTTCCATGGTTTGCGCGTCGCCGAAGGCAAAGCTGGGCGCGTTGAATTTCAGTGGCGAGTCGCTGCCCACGGTAATGCCGTCGGCGATGCGGATAAAGGCGCCGTGCTTGGAGATCAACACGATCTCGTCGGCCATGACCGTGACCTTGCCCTCGCTGGCCGTCAGCTTGAGATTCTTGCCCGCATTGATATCGGTGTCATCGTGCTGGCTTTGCAGCAGCAGCTTGCCGTGATGGGCGATGGCGCGCAGGCCGTCCGCATGGGCAAACAGGGAAATGCCCTTGCCGGCGTTCACGCTGCAGCCCAAGCCCGCCACCCATTGCAGATGCTGCTGCGCCACCGTATCGATATTGCTGGCGGCATAGCTGATGATGGCCTTGGAACTGGCAAAGCTGATGCCGGCCGGCGCCGTGACGGCGATCACGGGCGCACCACCGGGCTCGGCGCGCGGTTCGGTATTGCTGGCGCCCTCCCAGCTTTTCAGATCCTGCCGCAGTTCCTGCTGCGCCTGCTCTTCATGCTTGCCGCCCTCGTGGCTGGCTGCGTACCTGCCCAGCGAGCGGAACAGATCCAGGCAATTGTCCATCAGCGCCAGCATCTCGCCGCGCGCCATCTGGCCGCCCTCCGCATCGAGCTTCTGCCAGGCCGACAGCAGCATGCCCTTGCCGGCACGCAGCGACAGTTGCTCGTCGGTGCGCAGTTCCGCGCCTTCGCCGCGCGCGCCGCCTTGGCCATTGGGCCGCTCGCGTGACAGCCAGCCCAGGTTCAGTTGCGAAACGCCATGGTCGCTGGCCAGCTGGGCATTGATCTTCCCCTGCCTGTCATCGAAGCGCAGCTGGTTGGCACGGCCGCCCTTGATTTCACGGCTTTTCATGCCCGACAAATAGCGGTTGCCGGGCAGCTCGCCCGCATCGGACAAGGCTACCGGCTGCGCGCCATGGTTATACAGTTGGCCGACGATCACCGGCAGGTCCGGGTCGCCGCCTGGAAACGCCAACAGGACTTCACTGCCCACCCGTGGCAAGCCGAGGAAACCGCACTGGCGGCCACTGCCCGGGCCGTTGCCGGCCCAGCTCGACGCCACGCGCACCCAGGCGGAATCGGCGTCGGTATCGCCCGCGCCGGTGCCGCGCGCATGTTGATGATCAACCACGCGGGTGGCGGGAAAGCGCACTTTCACCCGGCCATGCGCATCGCAATACACCTCTTCATTCGCCGGCCCCACCACCACCGCGCTTTGCATCGCCAGCGGCGGCAGGTCGGTACGGGGATCATAGGCCGGCACGATGGGCACGCCACGCCGTACGGCCGTCAAGGCGACATGCATGCGCATGGGGCCGTGCGCCACCTTGGCGTCGATATCGCGTTGCAACAGCGCATCGCCTTCCTGCAGCCAGCGGTTGCGCTCGAACAAGCGCCGCACGCGCGCGGCCAGCGCCTGCGGCAGATTGTTCTGTGCCGCCACCTGCAGCGAGGTGACGACAAAGTCGCGTTCCACCGCAGGCAGGCGGTCGATATCGGGATGGCCAAGCAAGGTGAAATATTCGCCCGCGCACAGGTCGCGCACGCTGCCTTCGGCATGGAAACAATGGCTGGCGTAATCGTGACGCTGCATCGCCAGCATGCCGAGATGACACAGCGCTTCATGGTCCGAGGCGCCCGTTTGCGCCGTGCGTGGCGGCAGCACCAGGTAATCGTCGAGCGTGGCGGCCAGCGCATTGCCATGCATGCCGCCCGTCATCTCGGCCGACATGAAGGCACGTCCGCGCGGATGCTCCTCGTTCCACCGATGACGCGTAACCTTTCCCGCTTGCAAGGTGCGCACCTCGCTCCAGGCACTCAGGGTATCGCGCTGTTCGGTAGCCCGTTCCGCATGGTAGCGCACGCTGCCCGCCGCACTCTGCCGCAAGCCATCGGCATGATTGAACAGCACCAGGGTGTGCGACGGTGCCGCCGGCGCATGGGCCGGGCCTGGGTTGCCGGCGCGAAAAAACCAGCCCACCCCGCTGCGCGCCAGCAAACGGCGCACGAAGGCCGCATCGGACTCGTTATGCTGCATCACGAATTCGCGCTGCGGATAGCTTTCCGCTTCAAAAAAATCCGCATACAGATACTGGAAGGCGTGGGCCAGGACGCTGTTGCTGCGTATCCATTCATCCAACAGCAACTGGACAATCTCGATATCGCTCTGGCGGCGAAACACGCGCGTATTGACGCGCTTTTCCATAATGGAAAATACATCGGTGAATACCAGCTGATAGCTGGCCAGGCCCCCATCGCTGTCGCCGGCGCTGGCTTCGGTGACGATGCCGCACACGCTGGACAAATCGCCCTGGTCGGTGACCATATCGAGCGCGGCCGGCAGCGCCAC
Source organism: Janthinobacterium sp. PSPC3-1 (assembly GCF_049896105.1). NCBI lineage: Bacteria > Pseudomonadati > Pseudomonadota > Betaproteobacteria > Burkholderiales > Oxalobacteraceae > Janthinobacterium > Janthinobacterium sp. PSPC3-1. Next base: position 18,985 of record NZ_JAFCTQ010000042.1, read on the forward strand.
CAGGCTGGCCAGCGGCAGGCCTGCATGGCGCGACACGCACAGCAGGCGATACGCAATGCCGCCGCAAATGGCTTGCCGGCCAAACACGGTCTGCGGTATCAAGGCGCCCGCCGGCAGGTCAGGCGTCACCGCCAGGCGCAAGCGCAGCGGGCGGTTCGCGCCCAGCGCATGGTCCTGCTCGAGAAATGCTGGAAAATCGTCGCCGCCACCGTCCATCGTCGCCTCCTGCTATTGCCTTGGAAAAACGACAATGCCACGGGAAGGCGGGGCGATACTTGATTTTCAGCAACTAGTCTTGCTAGTCGCAGTTACGACGGCAGCGCCATGCTGAATGTGAACACGGTCCCCGCCTCGGTCGAGCTGACGCTCAGCTCGCCCTTGTGCGAACGGGCGATTTGCGAGGCGATATACAGGCCCAGCCCCAGGCCGGCGGCGCCGGGGTTGGACTGGTTGCCGCGCCAGAAGGGGTGGAACAAACGCTCCAGGGTGGCCGGTGCGATCGGCTGGCCCCGGTTGGCGACGGCGATCAGCAGCTTGCCGTCGCGGCAATGCGCCGTCACGTGTATGGGCTGGCTGGCGTCACCATGGATCAAGGCATTGACCAGCAGGTTCGACAGCAATTGCGTCAGGCGCTTGGGGTCGCAGACGAGCTCGCATTGCAAGTCGATCTCGCTGTGGATGCGCCGGCCCGGATGGCCGCTTTCCAGTTCCGCCACCGCATGGGCCAGTTGCGTGCCCAGGGCGGCGGTGCTGACCATGGCCAGCGGTATGCCGCCACCGAGGCGGCCGCGCGTAAAGTCCATCAGGTCGTCGACCAGGCCGCCGATGCGGTGGCCGCTACGGGCGACGCGCTCGGCCACCTTGCTGGCCTTGTTGCCGGGCGACATAAGCTTGATCAATTCCGCGCCGTTGACGATGGACGCCAGCGGCGTGCGCAAGTCGTGACCCAGCACGGCAATGAACTGCTCGCGCAGCTCGGCCGTTTCGCGTTCGGCCAGCAAGGCGCCTTCGGTGGCGATCATGCGCTTGCCCGTTTCCAGCTGCAGCGAAATCAGTTCCGCATACAGCTGCAGCGAGTCGCGCACCTTTTGCGACGCCAGGGTGTTCGGTTCCGGATCGAGACCGCACAGCGTGCCAAAGAATTGCCCGTCCTGCCAGTACAGCGGAATCGAAAAATAACTGTCGAAGCCGTATTGCTTCGGTGTCGGATGGTCCCGGTACAGGTCGCTGGCGGCCACGCTGTCGATGATGATGGCGGTTTGCCGCGTGCGCACGGCATCGCACAAGGTACTCGACAGCACCAGCTCGTCGCCGGGGGCAAGGTTGTAGCCCAGGCCATCGAGCACGGCGCAGGTGGTCCACGACGACTCGGTCACGCGCGCCACGCACACGAAGCGCAAGCCGGTGCTTTCCGCGATCACGCGCATGATGGTGGGAACTGACGCAATCGACTGCACCAGCGCCACATCATTGGCTTTCAGTTCATCTGTTTCCACGCACCCATCCCTGTCTTGTTCGTACCAGCTTTGACGTAATTATGGGCCAGTCGCAAAACAAACGCGAGCAATCGAACACTTGCCGTACAGCACGCTGCTAAAATCGCCGCCATTCCCCTCTCTCCAGGTGTGCCATGTCCTGCTATTCCCTGTTGCTGCGCCGCGCGGCCCTGCTGCCAATTTTTCTCACCTACATGCTGTTGCCCGGCGCTGCCAGCGCGGCGCCAGCCGCGCCCAATACTCCCCATAAAGTAATCGTCGACATGGATATCGGCGACGATATCGACGACGCGTTTGCGCTGGCCCTGCTGCTGCAAAGTCCCGATATCGAGATTATCGGCATTACCACGGCCTGGGGCGATACTGCCTTGCGCACGCGCCTGCTGGAACGTTTTCTGCGCGACACCGGCCACGCCGGCATTCCCGTCGCGCAAGGCGCCGCCACCGCCAACCCCACGCCATTTACCCAGGCGCGCTATGCGCTGCGCGGGCAGGCGCCGGCGAAGCCGCCGGAAGATGCCGCCAGTTTCATATTGCGCGAAGTGGCGCGCCAGCCGGGCCAGGTCATCTTGCTGGCACTGGGGCCGCTGACGAATGTCGGCGCGGCCATCGCTCGCGACAAGGCCGCATTTGGCAAAGTGAAACAGGTGGTGATGATGGGCGGCTCGGTACGCGCCGGCTACCGCAAGTCGCAGTATGTGCCGGCTCGTCCGGCCGACAAGGAATACAACATCGTCTCCGATATTGCCGGCGCGCAAGCGCTGTTCAACGCTGGCGTGCCTATCGTCATGATGCCGCTGGACTCGACCCAGATCCGCCTCGACGAAGTCGAGCGCAACGCCATCTTCGGCCACGGCTCGCCGCTGACCGACGCCGTCACCCTGCTCTACCACCAGTGGATCGACAGCTACCAGCCGTGGTCGAGCAACATGCCCTCGCTGTTCGACGTGGTGCCCGTCACCTGGCTGATCGATCCCGCCAGCTGCCCCACCACGCCGCTGCGCATTGCCGTCACCGATGACGGTTTCACGCGCGAGGCAAAGGGCCAGCCCAACGCCCAGGTCTGCCTGGCGTCAAGCCAGCCACGCTTTTTCGAGCTTCTGATGCAGCGGCTGCTGAAATAAGGCCGGCGTTCAGCGCTGGTAGTTCTTGAAGAAATTCCAGCTGATGGTGGTCGCGTCCGGGCCCAGCTCATCGCTGAAAGGCCAGCCCGGCGGGCCGCCGCTCCAGGCGTGGTTCATGCCTTCGATCGTGTATTTCTGCGCGATCACGGCGCCGTGGGCCACATACGTGTCAATGGTGTAGCTGCGGCCATACGGCACCGTCTGGCGCACGATGCTGTCGGCACGGTAGCGCACGCTGTCATTGTCCAGCCCATCGTCGCCGTAGTCATTGGTCTGCAGGAACTGCTCGACGGTCTGCTCGCCATTGACGGGGTTGACCACGATATCGGCCGTGCCGTGGAACACCATGGTCGGCATCAGGCGGCGTGGCGAACCCGAGCATTGCCAGGCATCCCTGCCGCGCACCTTCGGATCAAAACTGCTGCCGTTGAACAGCGAATCGGCCGCCGTCACCAAGCCGGTGGCGCCCTTGTACATGCCGCCCGAATGCACCATCACGGCGGCAAACACATCGGAATAGCAGGCCGCCATGATGGAAGCCATGGCGCCGCCAGCCGAGATGCCCGTCACATACACGCGCCGGGTATCGACCGCGTATTTGTTCTTCACCTTGTTGAGGATGCCCATCAGCACGGCCGGCTCGCCCGTGCCACGTTCCTGGTTCAGCGGCAGCATGAAATTCCAGCAGCGCATGGGGTTCGCGCTGGCGTTCTGGCGCGGATAGACGACGATAAAGTGCTCGCTGTCGGCCAGCGCGTTGTAGCGGCTGACGGCCGCCATGCTGTTCGGCTCGGAACCGCAGCCATGCAGCATCAGCACCACCGGCAACGGGGTGTTCGGGTTGTAATTGCTGGGCAGCCAGACCTGGTATTCACGCGAGCCCCACAGGCTCGCATACAGGCCAAGCTCCCATTGCCCGGCCGAAGCCGGCAGCGCCGCCAGCAGGCCGCAGGCGGCGATCAAGCTCGTCAAACAGTAACGCAGGTACTTGTACACCATGCCAGTCTCCTTGGAGTGATTACTGCTGCTTAAAATTTATAGCCCGCTTTGGCAATCACCTGGCGCGGCGGGCCGTAGAAGCCGTCGAGGATATACACGGCGGGAATGTTGTAGCCATCGGTACGGTAGCGCTTGTCGCCCAGGTTGCTGCCATGCAGGCTGAAGGTCCAGTGTTTTGCGCCCTCCCACACCACGCCGGCCGTCCACAAGCCGTAGCCGCCCTGGGCCAGAGTTTCGCTCAGGTCGGTGGTCGGATAGACCTTGCTGCGGTAGCCATAGCCGAGCATGCTGCGTAATGTTCCACCCAGCACATCGCGGTCGGTGCGGCTGAGGTTCAGGCCCAGCTGCTTGCGCGGCGTGTTGCTGAATTTTTGGGTGGCGGCGATATCCTGGCCGCCACTGATGAATTCCTTGTACTTGGCATCGAGAAAAGCCAGGAAACCGTTGACTTCCCATTGCCGGTTGGGCCGCCATGAAAACTCGAATTCGGCCCCCTGCACGGTGGCCTTGCCCGCATTCGTGAAGTCGCCGTAGAAACCCGGCAAGCCGCCCGGCTGCGTGTAGCTGGTAAATACCGACAGCTGGATATCCTTGTAGCGGTTGTGAAACAGCGCCACGTTCACATCGAAGGTGTCGTCGGGCGCGGCATACTTCATGCCCACTTCCAGCGCGTCGAGGGTTTCATCGCGGTAAGGCCGCGCCGAATCGGCCACCACCAGGTTGTTGGCGCGCACGTTGTATCCGCCCGACTTGAAGCCGCGCGAGACGTTGCCATACAGATTCGTCGTGGCGGACGCCTGGTAGCGCAGCGACAGCTTGGGCGAGGTATTGCTCACTGACAGCGACTTGTCAAAGTCGGCCGCGTTCTGCACGGGCCGCGTAAACCCCGCGTCGGCAAACACCTGGTTGAGCACGATGGCGCGCTTGGTTTCGCGCGTGTGGCGCAGGCCCGCATTGACGCTCCACAACTGTCCCAGCGGCCAGGTCCAGTCGGTGTAGAGCGCCGTGCTGTCGGTCTCGACCGTGCTGACGGCCGAGGTGAACTGGCGGCCCAGGAAATTGTTGTAGATGCCGCCGCCAGCCGTGCCTTCGAAGCGGTACAGGCCGATCACGCCGGAGCCATGATCGCCGCTGTACGATGCCTGCAATTCGACGCTTTTCTGCTCGTCGCGCGAATCGCCGAAGACATCCGCGATCGGCTGCGGCAGGCCGTCGAAGTCGATGGTCTGTTCGGAGTTGCTGCGCCGTTTCGCGCCGATGAGTTTCACCGACCAGTCGTTCGACAGCGCATAGTTGGCCACCACCGAACCGCCCCGGTTGTGCGTGAAATTATTGCCCGGCATGCCGCTTTCGATATCGTAGGCATCGGTCGATGGCGGACGGCGCAGCGGATCGAAGGCACTGGTGCCCATGCGCTGGAAGCCGCGCACGCCCGATTTGTCATCGGTGGCATCCAGGCTCAGCACGATGCTGAGGGGGATGTCTTGCGGAAAATAGCCGACCGACACGCGCGCCGCCGTGCTGTCCTGGTCGCTCACCTGTTCGCCATTGAAGGTGTTGCGGCCGAATCCGTCCCGGTCCAGCTTGGCGGCCGCCAGGCGCGCGCGCCAGACACCGTTCTCGCTGGCCAGGTTGAAAGCCGCCTTGACGTTGCGCTGCCGGTAGTTGCCGATGCCTACTTCCGCCGAGGCGCCGTTTTCCTTGGCCAGCGGGCGCGAAATATACTTGATGGCGCCGCCGATGGTGTTCTTGCCGTACAGGGTGCCTTGCGGGCCGCGCAGCACTTCGATGCGCTGCACGTCGAACACATCGAGCAGGGCGCCTTGCGGGCGCGCCATATAGACGTCATCAAAATAGATGCCGACACCGGGATCGACGCCCCAGACCGGGTCGGCCTGGCCCACGCCGCGGATAAAGGCGGTCAGCGTCGTATTGGTACCGCGCGAGGCATAGACTGTCAGGTTCGGCACCCGTTCCTGCAGGTCGGCCAGGCTCTGGATATTCGCCCGCTCCAGGGCCTTGGCGGAAAACGCGGTGACGGCCAGCGGCACATCCTGCAGGCGTTCTTCGCGCCGTCGCGCCGAGACGGTGACGGTTTCCATGCGCTCCCGGGCTTCCTGGTCGTCAACCGAAGCGGTGGTTTCCTGGGCCTGGGCAGGCAGGGCAATGGTGAAAGCGCCGGCAAGGGCCAGCGCGGCGGGCAGCAATTTCAAAGCAGGTTTCATGAGGTCTCCTTGTTATCGAACTCGCTGCGGCATGTACAAGGGCACGCTTCCAGGATGACCAGGCGTCACGCTGCCCGCCGCACGCAGCGGGCACTGTCTGTCAGCACTGCAAGCGCGCCCCTGCCGGTGCGGCAGGCGGCCCGTTTATTTTGAATGTGGCGGTAAGGACAGGAAGGACTGCAACAACGCGTTGACGCGCGGCGCCTGGTCCAGGGGCGTCGCGTGACGCGAATTGGCGATGATCTGGAATTCGCAATGCTGGAACTGTGCGGCAAAAGCGTGCTTGCTGGCGACCGGCGTGTAGTCCTGGTCGGCCGCCACGATCAGCAGCGGCGTGGCCAGGGCCTGCGCCTGCAGCGTGATGTGCCAGTGAAAAATGGCGTCCAGCGCGGCCAGGTAGGCGCGCCTGGACATGCCGGCCATCTGCGCGGCAAAGCGCTCGACCAGGCCCTGTTGCGCCGGCTCGGGAAACAGTTTCTTGCCGATGATCCTGCCCATCGCTTTCAGGCCGAAGGTGGCGATCACCGTGCGGCGCAGCCAGTAGGCAAACAGCAGGGAAGCGGGTTTGCCGCCCTGGAACGGTTGCGAGTTGATCAGGCACAGCGAGGCGACCCGGTGCGGCGCGCGGTTGGCCACTTCCAGCGCCACCATGCCGCCCAGCGAAAAGCCGACCAGGTGCACGCGCGGCAAGTCGAGCTGGTCCATCAGATTGAACAGATCGTTGGCGAAGTCGCCGATCCGCCAGGCGCCGTCGGGCGCGGGGCTGATGCCGTGGCCGCGCAGGTCCGGCACGATCAGGCGGTGCTTGCCAGCCAGCGCATCGATCTGCGGGCGCCAGTCTTCGGCACAGGAGCCGAGGCCATGCAGCAGGAACACGGGATCGCCCTGCCCCGGCCCGGCGTGGAAATCGAGATAATGCAAACTGACATCGGATGTCGCGTGGCGCCGCATTGCTGTCTCCTGTGAACATGCTGTGTGTTCATGGACAAATCGAAGGTTGCAATCAACGCTCGCTTATCCTTGGAGTCATAATACGGAATCCGAATTCCGATTTCAAGATAAATTTATCGTTAGCGTAAATAATTGAGGGCGATGCGCACCAGCTCATCTTCCAGCGCCGCGGCCGACAAAAACGACAGCGAACCGGTCAGCGTGTGCTGGTTGAGGATGCCCAGCAGCACCGGTGGCACCACCATCATGGCCTGGGTGGGATTCGGGTGGGCGATGCTGGCCGACTTGCTGGCCAGCACGGCCACCGTGCGCTGCGAAATCAAATGATTAATCTGGTGCACCCGGTCGCGGAACTGCGCGTCCTGCGACGAACGCGTGATCAGCGCGCGCAGCACGCCGCGCCGGCCATGATTGACCGCCACAAACATCGCCACCATGGCGCGGATAAAATCCTCCAGGCTGCGCTCTTGCCACTGGTGCAGCTCGGTCAGCGCTTCCACCTGCGCCACCATGTCGGAAAAAAAGCGCTGCAGCAGCAAGCGGCTCAGGGTGTCCTTGTCTTTCAGCAAGCGGTAAAAGGTGCCGACCGACGTCTCGGCCAGTTTGGCCAGGTCGGCCACGCCGATTTCATCGAAACGGTTCTCCGCCAGCAGTTGTTCCCCCACTTGCAGCAGGCGCTCGAAGGCCTGCTTGCTGCGCGCCTGGGTGGGTTCGGGTGGAACGATCATCTGGGGAAAGGCGATGGCGGCAAATTCAGGCATTGATGAGTCCAGGAAGTGGAATATGTATTCCGTTATTGTAACTGGCGTAGCGTCAGCTGTCGTCCTGCATCAGCGCCTGCCACTGCGCGGCAACGATCTGATCGACCAGCGCACACAATGTGGGCCACTGCCGGTCCGTCCAGCGCCAGCCTTCGGGCGTGAATGCAACATAGGGCTGGACCATGGCGGCGCAGGCCGTGCCGTATTCGATGATCGCCGCAGCGTTGTCGAGTCCGCCCGCCATCATGGCGGCGACCGGCAGCGCGATCAGCTCGCGCGTCAGGTGCGGACGCAATACGCAGCCGTGCGCGACGATGGCCAGGGATGCCTGGGCATGGCTCCAGCAATTGGTGGGCCAGTGGGCGCGGCTGACGGTATCGAGAAAGATGGCATCGGAAACGGCGCCCGGCTCGGCCGCCGCCTGTTCATAAAAGGCGGCCAGCGCCAGCAACTGGGGAGGTGAGGTCCAGTCCGGCATCAGGCGGCGCTGCCGCGCTTGAACACGACGGTGGCGCGCGGCTGGCTATCGCGCTCGAGGTGGTAGGTCAGGGTCGAACCATCGGCGCTGACGCTGATGGTCCAGACATTGGTGGCCGCGCCCTTGACCAGCCGGGCCGTGTAATCATCGGCCAGGAACGATTGCGAACGGGCCGATCCCTCGCTGCTCGCCATGCCGCCATACATGGTGACGGCGTCGGGCGAGCCGTCCGCGTGCCGATGATCATGCTGCAAGGCCAGGCCGGCCGGCGTGCGGCTGATGATCCAGGTGCGCGACTTGTCCTCCCCCACCTGGAACGGCACCCTGACTTGCGTCTCGCTGCAGCTGGCGAAATCGGCTACAAGGCGCCTACCCGAGAAATCATGCTGCCCATGCCGCGGGTATATCAGCACCCCCTCGAATTGCTGGCCGCACAGGCTTTGCATGGTCGCAAAGAATTGATCGCGCGCATCCTGCGCTTGCGCGGCGGCTGGCAGCAAAGCCAGCAACAAGCTGGCAATGAGGAAAGGTTTCACGTGTGGCTGCATGGCTATTCCTGATCAATGAATTGAATGCCCGAGGGTAGCACGGCGCCATGGCGCCAGGTACTCAGCAAGTGCCCGCATCCCACGTCCATTGATTGGTGAATGGATCGAGCTTCCGGGGCGCCTGGAAGCGCACCTTCTTGCCCGTATCATAAGTACGGTAGCAATCGCCATTGTTGCAGTTCGTATTGCAGGTGGTGACGCCGGAACGCGCCTGCGGACGGGCCGGATACGGGGAAGCGTCGGCGCTGGCCTGGCGTGGCTTGGCCGGTGCCGCCGCTGGCGCAGGTTTGGCGGGTTTCAAGGTGGACTTGCCCAGGTCGCCTCCTGCTTTCCACTCGCGCGACAAGCGTTGCGCCTCCGCAATCTGTGCCTTGCTCATTTCCTGCGCCAGTTTATCGCGGGCCACGCCCGCTTTCGGCCCTGCCTCTTCATCGGCGGAAGCCAGGTTGAACCAGGCATAGGCCTTGATCAAGTCGGGCTCCATGCCGCTGCCGGTCTGATAACAGTAGGCCAGGTTACGTTGCGCCATGCCATCCCCTTGCATCGCCGCCACACGGTACAGGCTGGCGGCCATGACTTCATCCTTGAGCACGCCAGTACCATGGTAGTAAGCAGCGCCAAGGTTGTTCTGCGCACTGGAATTACCCTGGTCGGCTGCCTTGCGATACCAGGCCGCCGCCAGCTTTTCATCCTTGGGCACACCCTGGCCGTTGGCATACCTCACGCCCAAGAAATATTGTGAGGAAATATGACCCTGCTCGGCCGCCTTGCCGTACCAGACGGCTGCCTGCTTGTCATCCTTGGCGACACCCGTGCCACTACCATATCTGAAGCCCAGTTGATACTGGGCATCCCTATCGCCTTGCTCCGCAGCCTTCCGATACCAAACCAGAGCCTGCTTCTCATCCTTTGTTACCCCGCGCCCATTGGCATACATATAGCCCAGGTTGTACAGGGCAATCGTATTTCCCTGGTCGGCGCTCTTGCGTATCCACGTCAAGGCTTGCGCATCATCCCGAACCTTGGCATTGTCGCCAAGCAACAGAGCCCCGAGGCTGCTCTGACCGTTCGCATCGCCCTGCTCCGCCGCCTTGCGATACCAGCTCACAGCCTGCACATCGTCCTTGACCACCCCTTTCCCGGCCTCGTACAACCAGCCAAGTTTGACTTGTGCATGTGCGTCGCCCTGCTCGGCCAATGTCTGCCATTCGCGTTGCGCCACGGCGTAGTTGCCGGCGTCATAGGCAGCCTGACCTTCTGTCAAACCTGCATGAACAGGGATCGCTATTGAACAAAAAAACAGAGCGGCAAGATAGCTCTTCACAAAATACGTCTTCATCAATGGTCCATTCCACAATGATCAAAACGGCAATCATAAAATAAAAATTGCATTTTGGAAATATCGATTACTTCTGCATTCATCCAGGCAGCTCGAAATAATGGAGCAGAAAATCATTGAAGTTCGGCCACTGCGGCGTCAAGCGCCCTTCCTTGAAATCCAGCAATTCTCTGCCCAGGGAAACACTCAGCACCTGGCCCGTGTCACGGTGATAAAAGTAACCGCTTTCCGCTTCGAAACTGTCGAGCGGCAGATAGGCTTGCGGCAGCCCCAGGGTCTCATGGCAGCTCTGCACGGCCAGCGCATAATTGGTGTTCCTGGCAAACCAGCACACCTGGTACAGTTCCTTGCCGTGCCGCATGAAGGTAGGGCCGTCTTCCACATGCAGGCAGAACTGCCCGAATGCCGAGGCCGCATCCACGCCCAGGCGTTCCAGCTCCAGCGCGTAATCGGCACTGGCATCGTCATACCACCAGCCTTGCTCCTTGCAGTAATCAATCAGTTTCTTGGTCAGCATAGTCACTTGTACAGTATGAGATGGGGGCGTTGCAGCGCGATTGTATCGTTGGCGCCGGCCGGGACGGGTACGGCAGGAGGCAAAGCCATGCGGTCAACGACACCGCTGGTCGACATCGGGGCGTAACGTTTACTCAATGGTTGGAAATGCGTATGCTACGGATGGCAGTTCCTCCCATAAAACCCATAAAAGAGACACATGGCTTCCTCTGATATTGCGTCCGCACGCCCCCTGACCCAACAAGACTACAAAACGCTGTCGCTGGCCGCCCTGGGCGGTGCGCTGGAATTCTACGATTTCATCATCTTTGTTTTCTTCGCCAACGCCATCGGCCAGTTGTTCTTCCCGCCGGAAATGCCGGACTGGCTGCGCCTGCTGCAAACCTTCGGCATCTTTGCCGCCGGTTATGTGGTGCGTCCGCTGGGTGGCATCGTGATGGCCCACTTTGGCGACTTGCTTGGCCGCAAGCGCATGTTCACCCTGTCGATCCTCATGATGGCCGTGCCGACCCTGCTGATCGGCCTGCTGCCGACCTACGCCACCATCGGCCTGGCGGCGCCATTGCTGCTGCTGTTGATGCGCATCTTCCAGGGCGCGGCCGTCGGCGGCGAAGTGCCGGGCGCCTGGGTGTTTGTGTCGGAACACGTGCCGAGCCGCTACACGGGCCTGGCCTGCGGCATTCTGACGGCGGGCCTGACGGTGGGAATTTTGCTCGGTTCCCTGGTCGCCACCGGCCTGAACACCGTCTATACGCCGGCCGAAGTGCTGGACGGCGCCTGGCGCTATCCCTTCCTGCTGGGCGGCATCTTCGGCTTTGGCGCCATGTATCTGCGCCGCTGGCTGCACGAAACCCCGGTGTTTGCGGAAATGCAGCAGCGCAAGGCGCTGGCCACCGAAATGCCCCTGAAATCCGTGCTGCGCAGCCACCGCGGCGCCGTGACGGTCTCCATCCTGCTGACCTGGATGCTGTCGGCAGGCATCGTCGTGGTGATCTTGATGACACCGGCCCTGCTGCAGAAGATCCACCATATCGATGCGCGCACCACCCTGATCGCCAATACCTGCGCCACCCTGTGCCTGGCGTTCGGCTGCGTGATCGCCGGCTGGCTGGCCGACCGCCTGGGCGCCAAACCGGTGATCCTGGTCGGCTCGCTGCTGCTGGCGATTGCCACCTGGGTGTTCTATACCACCGTCGGCAGCCGCCCCGACCTGCTGCTGCCGCTGTACGCGATCACCGGCCTCTTCGTGGGCGTGGTGGGCGCCGTGCCCTGCGTGCTGGTGCAGGCGTTCCCGGCGCAGGTGCGCTTCTCGGGCTTGTCGTTTTCATACAACATCTCGTATGCGATTTTTGGCGGCCTGACACCGATCGTCGTGACCCTGATGCTCAAAAGCGATGTGCTGGGCCCGGCCTATTATGTGATCGGCGTATGCGTGGTCGGCATGCTGACGGCCCTGTTCGTCAAAAACGGCGGCAAGACGGCGCACTGACACTTCCCTAGCTGGCCGGATAGCAACTTTGCAACCCGGCCAGCCTTCTTGCAGAGGCGGCTTCATGCAGGAAACAAAACAAGCGCCAGCCAGATCACGCCACCAGCAACGGCCATTGATCGGCCTGATGAGCGTGGCGCTGTTCTGCATCTGCGCGGCGCTGCTGGCGGCCACCGCCTGGACCATCTGGTCGTCGCGCGAGATCCGCCTGCGCGAAGCCGAGGTAGCGACCGAAAACATGGCGCGCACCCTCGCCTCGCAGGCCGACACGGCGATCAAGATCGCCGACGTGATCCTCGACGATATTGTCGAGCGCTCCGAACGCGACGGCAGCAGCGGCCAGGCTGGCAAGCGCCTCGCTGCCTACCTGATGCGGCTGACCAGGAAAGTGACGGAAATCCACGGCCTGTTCATCTACGACGAAACGGGCGCCTGGAAAGCCACCTCGCTGGGCGTGCCCTTCAAGGGCGACAATTCGGACCGCGATTACTTTGTCTTTCACAAAACTAACCCGCAAACCGCCACCCATATCAGCGCCCCCGTGCGCAGCCGCTCGACCGGCCACTGGATCATTCCCGTTTCCCGCAGGATAGACCATGCCGACGGCAGCTTTGCCGGCGTGGCGCTGGCCACCTTGCGGCTGGACTCGTTCGAGCGCGTGTTCGACAGCCTGGACCTGGGCAAATCGGGCACGGTGTTCTTTGCGCTCGAAAACGGCACTCTGATCTACCGCCGCCCGTTCCAGGAAAAACTGATCGGCACCGACCTGTCATCGGGCGCGATCATGCGCAGCTACCGCGAAAACGGCCGCGCCGGCACCATCATGCGGGTGGCGAAAATCGACGGCATCGAGCGGCTGTACAGCTACCGTCGCCTCGATGGCTACCCCATCATCGTCTCGGCGGCGCTCTCAAAACAGGACATCTTTTCGCAATGGAAAGTGGCCAGCCTGCAGATCCTCGGCGCCGCCCTGTGCGCCATCGCCGCGCTGGTGTGGTTCTTCCGCAAGCTGATGCGCCAGATGGCCATGCGCGACCAGGTGGAAACCGAGTTGCGCGTGGCCAGCCTGGAACTGGAAAAAGCCAATGCCGACCTCCAGACCATGGCCTGGAAGGATGGCCTCACCAGCCTGGCCAACCGGCGCGCTTTTGATGACACGCTGGAACGGGAGCGCAAGCGCGCCCGGCGCGAAGACGAACCCTTGTCATTGATACTGCTGGACGTCGATTACTTCAAGAAATTCAACGACGCCTACGGCCATGTGGCCGGCGACGACCGCCTGCGCGCGGTGGCCAAGGCCGTGGCTGGCAGCGCCGCCCGCTGCGGAGACCTGGCGGCCCGCTATGGCGGCGAGGAATTTGCCGTTATCCTGCCCGGCACCGACAGTGCCGGCGCCGCTCTGGTGGCCAAAGCGATACGCCAGACAGTATTGGCGCTGGGCATCGTGCATGCCGGCAGCCCGATCGGCCTGGTGACGGTCAGCCTCGGCGTGGCCACCACCAGCAACGGTGACTATCAGGATGCCAGCCCGACGCAATTGCTGCAGCGCGCTGACGCCCTGCTGTATCAGTCGAAGACCGCCGGGCGCAACCGGGTCAGCGTCTGATCAAGCAATCGTCCGCCCGCATGCGGCATAATCGCTGCACTGCACCAAAATCTGAAACCCCATTTCACATTGCGAAATACCGGTGGCACGGCGCCTGCCTCATGCATCTCGCTTTTTGAAAATTCGTTTCGTATCATGAAATATAATAATCAAGTCATTGAAAAACAACGATAAAATTTAAGTTATATGTCTTATATAAGACTTGATGAACTTCATAAAAATGGCCTACTATTTAGTCATGCAGTTTGCTTCAACAAGACGCGGCGGCACACTCGACGATTTTCTTACTTCGCTTTTTTTCAGGAGATTCACATGTCCCAATATCAAGACGACATCAAGGCAGTTGCAGGTTTGAAAGAGCAACAAGGCAGCGCCTGGAACGCCATCAATCCCGAGTCCGCCGCCCGCATGCGCGCCCAGAACAAGTTCAAGACGGGCCTCGACATCGCCAAATACACGGCGAAAATCATGCGCGCCGACATGGCCGCCTACGATGCCGACTCGTCCAAATACACCCAGTCGCTGGGCTGCTGGCACGGTTTCATCGGTCAGCAAAAAATGATCTCGATCAAGAAGCACTTCAACAGCACCGACCGCCGCTACCTGTACCTGTCCGGCTGGATGGTCGCCGCGCTGCGCTCGGAATTCGGCCCGCTGCCGGACCAGTCGATGCATGAAAAAACCGCCGTCTCCGCCCTGATCAAGGAACTCTATACCTTCCTGCGCCAGGCCGATGCGCGCGAGCTGGGCGGCCTGTTCCGCCAGCTCGATGCCGCCGAAGGCGACGCCAAGCAGGCGATCCAGGCCAAGATCGATGGCCACATCACCCACGTGGTGCCCATCATCGCCGACATCGACGCCGGTTTCGGCAATGCCGAAGCGACCTATCTGCTGGCAAAACAGTTCATCGAAGCGGGCGCCTGCTGCATCCAGATCGAGAACCAGGTGTCGGATGAAAAACAATGCGGCCACCAGGACGGCAAAGTGACGGTGCCGCACGAAGACTTCCTGGCCAAGATCCGCGCCATCCGCTACGCCTTCCTGGAGCTGGGCGTGGACGACGGCATCATCGTCGCCCGCACCGACTCGCTGGGCGCTGGCCTGACGAAACAGATCGCCGTCACCAACACGCCGGGCGACCTGGGCGACCAGTACAACGCCTTCCTCGACTGCGAAGAAGTGTCGGCCGATGCGCTGGGCAATGGCGACGTGATCATCAAGCGCGAAGGCAAGCTGCTGCGCCCGAAACGCCTGCCGAGCAACCTGTTCCAGTTCCGCGCCGGCACCGGCGAAGAGCGCTGCGTTTTGGATTGCATCACCTCGCTGCAAAACGGCGCCGACCTGCTGTGGATCGAAACCGAAAAACCGCATATCTCGCAAATCGGCGGCATGGTCAGCGAAATCCGCAAGGTCATCCCGAACGCCAAGCTGGTGTACAACAACAGCCCATCGTTCAACTGGACCCTGAACTTCCGCCAGCAAGTGTATGACGCGCTGAAAGCCGAAGGCAAAGACGTGTCCGCCTACGAGCGTGGCCAGCTGATGAGCGTGGAATACGACAACACCGAACTGGCCGCCACGGCAGATGAAAAGATCCGTACCTTCCAGGCCGACGCGGCCCGCGAAGCCGGTATCTTCCACCACCTGATCACCCTGCCGACCTACCATACGGCCGCGCTGTCGACCGACAACCTGGCCAAGGAATACTTCGGCGACCAGGGCATGCTGGGCTACGTGGCCGGCGTGCAGCGCAAGGAGATCCGCCAGGGCATCGCCTGCGTCAAGCACCAGAACATGTCGGGCTCGGACATCGGCGATGATCACAAGGATTATTTCAGCGGCGAAGCGGCGTTGAAGGCGGCCGGCAAGGACAACACCATGAATCAATTCTGATTGATACAGACCGGCATCAGCTTGACAGCCCGCTTCGGCGGGCTTTTTTTATGCACGCATCAGATCGGCCGCTGGTCGAACGCCGCCTGCGCCTGCAGCACATCGCCGGCATGGTTGATCGTCCACAAGAACAAGGCCGTAAACGGCCCTTCCAGCGTGCGCCCCAGCGGCGTGATGCTGTATTCCACCGCCACCTGCGACGACGGTATCACGCGCCGCGCCAGGATGCCGCTGCGCTCGAGCCGGCGCAGGCTTTGCGTCAGCGCCTTTTGCGTAATGCCATCGAGGCAGCGCTTGATCTCATTGAAGCGCAACGGCTGCTTGCACAGCGCCGTCAGGATCAGGACGGACCATTTGTCCGTGATCTGATCGAGCAGCAAACGGTTCGATGTATCGAGGCCATGGACTTCGATGGCGGGGCTGCCTGCGGCCTGCGCCGGCGCGTGATGGGTGCTCATGGGGTTTCCTTTTGTATACCTGATTGCATTCAAGTGCCTGATTGACACCAAGTATACAACGTATACCATGCAGCTTCACCTTATTCATTGATCAGGAGTACTCCATGTCCCACGCCATTCCCAACGACATCGCCGACAAGTTCGCCGTCATCGACACCCTGTACCGCTTCGCCGCCGGCATCGACCTGCGCGACGCCGACCTGCTGGCGTCCGCCTTTACCGAAAACGCCGTCTCCGATTTCGGCCCGGCCGCCGCCAAGGCCGGCTTTGAATACCCGGTGCTGCAAGGCCGCGCCACCATTGTCGCCGCCCTGTCCACCTCGCTCAGTGGCTTCGACACCACGCACAGCGTCAGCAATCCGCGCGCCAGCATCGACGGCGATACGGCCCGGCTCGACGCACTCGTCGAAGCGCAGCACCTGCCGCGCCAGGACCACTCGCGCCATTACATGATGAAAAACCGCTATGACGTGAAACTGGTGCGGCAGGAAGGTGTATGGCTGATCGAACGGGTAACGGTCGACAACGTCTGGCGCTCGGGGGATGTGACGGTGCTGGCTGGCGTGTAATCGGATCAACACCCGCGCCGACAATTCATTACATCATGTATCAAGTCTATCTCTTCAACGGTGATTTATCGATGCATACGGCATAGGTATAGTTGTTTGCAGCGGAGCCGGCATCCCGCCCTCACCGCTGCGCCGCTGGGAGTCCATGCGACCCCGGCGGCATCATCGACATACTTACCGAAGAGGTTTTACATGAGCACCAACAACAAGACAGTCATCGTCACCGGCGCCTCGAGCGGCATCGGCTACGCCCTGGCCGCGGCATATCTGCAGCGCGGCTACAACGTGGTCGGCAACGCCCGCAGCATGGAACGCCTGCAGGCGGCCAGCGACAAACTCGGCAACCCGGCCAACTTCCTGCTGGTGGCCGGCGACATCGCCCTGCCCGCCACAGCGACAGCGCTATTCACGCAGGCGATTGCCGCCTTCGGCAAAGTCGATGTTCTGCTGAATAACGCCGGCATCTTTATCGCCAAAGCCATCGCTGACTACACCGAAGACGACCTGGACGCGATCATCGCCACCAACCTGAAAGGTTTCTTTTATCCCACCCAGGCCGCGGCCGCCCACATGGCGGCCAATGGCGCGGGCCATATCGTCACGATCACGGCCAGCATCGCCATGCAGCCGAACGTCAAGGTGCCGGCCTTGTTGCCGATCCTGATCAAGGGCGGCCTGAACCACGCAACGCGCGGACTGGCGATCGAACTGGCCGCGTCCAACGTCAAGGTCTCGGCGGTCGCTCCCGGCATTATCGACACCCCCATGCACAGCAGCGACGAGGGTACGCAAGGCTTCCTCAGGACGCTGGCGCCGAATGGCAGTACCGGCGCGACCCAGGACGTGGTCGACGCCGTGCTGTACCTGACCGAAGCGAAATTCACCAGCGGCGTGGTGCTGGCCGTCGACGGCGGCGCCACCGCGGGCACCTGGTAAGCCATGTCTGCACATGCGCAGATCCTGGCGCTGATCGACCGCTACTTTGACGGCGTGTACACCGGCAACACCGCGCTGCTCGCCACCTTGTTCGACGACGGCGCCCAGGTGTATGGCGACATCGGCGGCCAGGCCTATCACCAGCCCGTCGCCGCTTATCTGCGCGCGGTGGCCGGGCGTGACAGCCCGGCCAGGCGCGGCGAGCCATTTTTGATGCGCCCGCTCAACATCGACGTGGCGGGCAGCATTGCCAGCGTAAAACTGTCTTCACCGATGCTGGGCTTCCGGTATCAGCTATACCTGACGCTGATCCTGCGCGCCGGAAACTGGCTCATCGTCAACAAGACATTCATCCACATTCCCGCATTGCCAACCGAGGAAACACCATGCCCTACGTAAATATCCGCGTCACCCGTGAAGGTGTCACCGCCGCCCAGAAACTGGCGCTGATCGAAGGCACCACCGACCTGCTGCAACGCGTGCTGAACAAAAGTCCGCAATCGACCTTCGTCGTCATCGACGAAGTCGACACCGACAACTGGGGCTGGGGCGGCGAAGCCGTCACCACCTTGCGCCAGCGCGAAGCCGCCGGCAAGGAACGCGCCTGAGCAACTGAACCGCCATGCTTGATGCACAATGGCGTCAATCAAACATCATGGATTTCGCATGCAACGGCACTTCGACGACGTTTTACTGGGCAGCATCGAACTGTTTTGCCTGGCGGCGGAACTGGGCAGCTTTACGGCCGCCGCCAACACGGCGGGCGTGACGCCGGCGGCGGTCAGCCGTTCGGTGTCCCGGCTGGAAGAACGCCTGGGCGTGCGGCTGTTCGTGCGCACCACGCGGCAGATCCGCCTGACCGACAGCGGCCGCGTCTATTTTGAGCAATGCCGCCAGGCGCTGTCGCAGCTGGTGGAAGCCGAGCGTGAAGTCACGGGCGACCAGTCCGCACCGGCCGGCCTGTTGCGCATCAGCATGCCTACCTCGTATGGCAATCACCGCATCCTGCCCCTGCTGCCGGCGTTTCGCGCGCGCTACCCCGAGGTGCAATTCGACCTGCACATCAGCAACCGCAATATCGATTTCGCCGGCGAAGGCTACGACCTGGCCATCCGCGGCCGGGTGCCGGCCGATTCCAACCTGATCGCCCGCAAGCTCGAGGACGCCGAACTGGTGCTGGTGGCCGCGCCGGCCTATTTGCGCCGGGCCGGCACGCCGCTGAACATCGAGGATTTGCAGCAGCACGACTGCGTCCAGTTCGCGCTGCCCAGCACCGGCCGGCGCATCGCCTGGCCGTTCAATGTGGATGGCAAAACGACCGAAGTAGTCACGCAAGGCGGCTACCATTGCTCGGAAGGCTATCTGGGCATGGCGATGCTGGCGCGTGCCGGCGCCGGCATCGTGCAGACCTACCGCTTTATCGTCGAACGCGAGCTGGCCCAGGGCGAGCTGGTCGAGCTGCTGCCGCAACACGGCGGCTGCTAGCGGCCGTTTATCGTGCTGTATCCGCATGCGCGGCATTTGTCGCTGAGGGTGAGGACGTTTGTGGAGTTTTTGGTGGGGGAGTTGGGGCAGCGGTGAACGGGTGGGATTGCCTTGAATACACACTTATACACAATTCCTGTTTATGTGTATGATGACCTGCAACTGCAGTCGGGAGGCACATGAACTCAAGTCAATTGATTCACATGCTGGAAGCAGATGGATGGCGAGTAGTACGTATCAAGGGTAGTCATCATCACTTCAAACATCCTGAGAAACCAGGACTCGTCACTGTGCCGCATCCGAAGAAAGACCTGCCGATCGGCACGTGGAACAGCATACTGAAGACCTCTGGACTGAAGTAATGTTCATGCGTTCTGGCAGCCAGTCCAGATCAAGTCAATAGCAAGGGAACAGCGATGGATATCCCGGTCGTCATTTTCAAAGATGAAGGTAGTGTGTACGGTGTGAACGTACCTGACATCAAAGGCGTTTACTCATGGGGGGACAGCGTCGAGGAAGCGTTGAAAAACGTCCGGGTGGCCATCGTCAGCCATATAGAAACGCTGCTGGAGCTGGGCGAACCTGTGGAAATCACACAAAGCAAAATTGAGGATCTGCAGGCAAATCCCGATCATGCGGGAGGGATCTGGGCCTTGGTCGAACTTGATCTCGACAAACTCGATAGCAAGCCGGAGCGGATCAACATCAGCCTGCCACGGTTTGTGCTGAGCAAGGTAGACCGGTATGCGGCGGCGCGCCATGAGACGCGCAGTGGGTTGATGGCGCGGGCGGTGTTGCAATTGATTGACGAAGAGTCAAAAGGTCTTGCTGCTCGGTGAGACAAGGGGCGGCCAGCCATAGGCCTCCCCTGTGCGGGGCGATCAACAGATCGTCGTTGCGCGTTGCCCGCAACGCCGCCTGCATCCCGTCATTGATCCAGGACGCGGAACGTCAGGGTGTAATTGTTGCCGTACATCGGCGCGGCCGCACCGGCCGGCGCCGGTGCCTGAAAACGCACCAGGGCCAGATACAGTCCGGATTTCGTCAATGGCAGGGCCACTTTCCCGTTGGCATCGGTGGACAGATGTTGCACCGTGCTCTGGCTGGCCAGATCCATCGCCGACCGATACACACTGACCTTCTGGTTCGCCAAGGGCTTGCCGTCGTATTGCACGACGAAATCGAATTTCTCGTTGACGAACAGATCGCTCGGATGCGTGATGGCGACGATTTCCAGTCCCTTGCCGACCGGCGCCAGCGCCTTCGTCGATGGCTTGCCGGCCGTGACATAGGCCTCGGCAATCGACAGCGACTGATAGTGGCTCAGCAACTTGGCGCCTGCCGGCATGACTTGCTTCGGATCGCGTGCGGACTCGGTCTTGCCCTTGTGTTCCCAGGTGCGAAACACGGCGCCCAGCCGGGGGCCGGTGCTGAGGCGATACGTCCCTTTCTCATCAGGCAGTGTTTGTTCGGCCACCGTACGCTGCTTGAACTGATGGATATCACCGAAGGGAATGCGCGCGCCTTCCGGCGTGACGATCGAAAATGCCGTCTCGCCAAACGCCACGGCGGGGACAAAGAATTTCTCGGTGAAACCCGCATCGACCCCGATCGCCTCCTTCGGCTGCACATCGAAGTTGCTCGGCAACAAATAAGGTGTATGGGCGTGTGTCGTCAGCATCACAAGAGACGATGTGGCAACGAGCGCGCGCAGTAAAAATGGCCGCATCATTTCTTGTCTCCATCGGCTTGATCGATCTTGCCATCGCCATTGGTATCGGTGCGCTGGAAGGTTTTCCCGGCAATCGCGTTTTCTTCCGCCAGCGTCAACTTGCCGTCATGGTCGGTGTCGAGAATCTTGAAGCGCACATGCGCCTGCTTGATCGACCCTGCGTAGCGCTCGTCCTGCGCCTTGCCAGCGTACTGCTGCTGCAGGCGTCCTTCGAACTCGGCCACGTATTCATCTTCGCTGAGCACGCCATCGTGATTGGTATCGGCCGCCGTGAAGCGCTGCGTGCGTACCGCGTCGTACTCCTGCCGCGTCACCACGCCATCGCGGTTGGCGTCGAAACCGCCGATAAATGCCGACAGGCCATGGCCACCGGCGGGCGCCGCTGGCCCTGCGGCGGCGGTTGGCTGCTGTGTTGCTGGCTGCTGCGCCGCTGGCGGTGACGCCGACGTACAGGCGGCCATCATGGCCGCCACCATGCTGACTAGGGCGAGACGGCTGGCGCACGCGCCGCGTTTGATTTTTTGATGTTGCATGTTTACCTCTTGTGAGTGAGACGTGGATAGCGTCAATGTGCACCCCACCGGCCCGGCATCGGGCCGGCAGGACACCTTAGAACGCCAGGTTCAACGACACCGCTGCGGTGCGGCCCGATTCGGTCAGCAGTTCGATGTCGCGCCGGTCGCGGGCGACCGACGGTTGCAGGCTGCGTGCGCTGGAATATTCCCAGTAACGCTTGTCGCCCAGGTTGTAAATGCCGGCATCGAGGCGCACGTTCTTGTTGATCTGCCAGTAGCTGATCAGATCGAACACGGCATGGCCTGGCACACGGAACAGTGCCGTGGTGGAATCGCCCAGCGCCGGACCCGAGTTATTGTAGGCATCGCGGTTGGTCGCCACGGCCTGCTTGCCGCCAACAAAAGTGCCGGTCAGATTCAGTCCCCACGCTTTCATCGGTGCATCGTAGCCGGCGCCGATGATGGCCTTGCGCGGCAACACGGACTCGAGCGGCACGTCCTTGTCGCCGGCGTAATTGGATTTGGCGGTGCCGCGGCTCAGGCCCATGGCCCAGGTCGTGTAGATGCCTTTGGCCTGCGGACTCCATTGCCCGTGGTCCAGTCGCGCGCTCAGTTCGAAGCCGTAAATCCTGGCATCGTCGCGGTTCTCGGCCTGGTAGATGGTGCCGATATGCGCCGGCACCTTGGTGAACATGGCCGGGAACATCGCGCGGCCGTAGCGGGTATAGGCGATGAAATCGTTGTACTGCGTGTAGAACAGCGACGTGTTCAAGGTCACGCCCGGCGTTGGCCGGCCCTTCAGGCCGATCTCAACAGCATCGCTGGTTTCCTCTTTCAGGTTTTGATTGCCGATCAGCGCGTACTGATTGTTGGCGACATAGTTGCTGGCCAGGTTCCATGAGCCGAAAATCTCGCCGGCCGATGGCGCACGTCCGCTGCGCTTGTACTGCGCATATGCCGACATGCTCGGCGTCAGATCGTAGCTCAGACCCAGGCTGGGGCTCCAGATGACGGTGCTCGGGGTGCCGTACATCTTTTCGACATCGGCTGGCGTCAACACGCCCGAAACAAAGTTCTCCAGGTCACGCGTCTTGATCTTGACGTAGTCGGCGCGCAGTGCCGGGATCACGGCCAGGCGATGGCCGCCAAGGTCGAAGCCGATCTGATCCTGCAAAAACAGTCCCGCCCGAACGGTGGTCGTGTCCGGTTGCGGCTTCATGTAGCCAGCCACGTTCCATGGCCGCTCCACATCCTGCGTCGACGCGTTCAGGCCATAGCTCAGATAGTGCCGACCCAGCCGCTTGTTGAGTACGCTCGACACACCCTAGGTGCGCGTCTTGTTCTCGGAAACATTGCGCACACTGGCATTGGTGGCCACCGTTTTCGTATCGGTTGTGTCTTTCGTGTCGGTGCTCTGGAAATACAGCCGCGTATCGGCCTGGTCGGCCCAGGCGTTGTCCGGCGTCCACTGGTGCGTCAGCTGCAGCGTGTTGCGGCTGGTGTCACTATGCTGCTGCGAATTTTCGGTGATGAAAGTGCTGGTCGTGTCCCAGCCAAAAAAAGCCGTGTCGTTCCTGCGCCGGTACAAATCTGCGGACAGCTCAAACCGGTTGGCCGCGTCGATGCGCAGCCCGCCCTTGAGCAGCAAGGCATCGGAATGCCAGTCGTTGGCCATGCTGTCGACGATATCGCTGTTGTTGCGCGTGGCATGACCATCGCGCCGCGAATAGCTGACCAAGCCGTCCAAGTTGCCGCTTTTGCCGGCGGCCGTCACGCTCTCGTTCCAGGAGCGGTCGGCCGAGTCGTAGCCTACTTTGCCGCCAAAATACGACACCTTGTCGCCGCGCAGATAGTCGTCCGCCGACTTGGTCTTGAAGCTCACCGCCCCGCCGATGCCACCGGCCGAGCGCGAGGCCGAGGTGGTGCCGGAGAGGATATTGACCGAGGTAAACATCTCCGGATCGATAAAGTCGCGACCGACACCAAACGAATTGACGCCGGCCCGGCTCACGTAGGGACGGGTGGTGGCATCGGGCATTTCAATACCGTCGACATCCATGCCGACCCGGTTGCCTTCGATGCCGCGGATGTTATAGCCGGTCGTGCCGGAACGGTCAAAGCTGCTGCGGTTGCGGGTCGTCCCCGCCGCCGTGCCCGGCGCGGACACCAGCGGCTGATTGCGGACCACATCCTTCATGTTGTTGGCGCGATCGAGTGCGTCGCCACTGACCGTCGTCGCCGTGCCCGGCTCGGCCAGGGCCTGCTCGCTCACCTGGACCGGCGGCAATGTCTGCATGAATGGGGGCTGGCTGTTGTCATTTTCCTGGGCAAATGCCGATGCCAGGAACATGGTGGAGATGGCGCAGGCCAGGGACGTGCGAGCCAACAGGGGGGAGCAGCGATGGCGTGCAGCCAAGCGCCGCTGCGGGAACGTATCCCGTAAAGCGTATCCGGTCATAAAGTCTCTTCAAGCTTGTTTTTGGCTGGATACCTCCTTGATGGTGTTGCGGGGATTTCTGGCTGGCAAGTAAGTGTACGCTAGATGGGAATGAGTTTCATTAACTTTTTTAGGGTTGGGGTTGGGGAGTTGGATTGGATGCAAGCCGCAGCTGCCCTGCGCTTGGCTGGGCGATGGGAAGAGGGGATACACATCACACGAAAGAAGGCCCGCAAAGAATGGCTTCCTGCCGAAAGGCTCTCTAAATATGCCCCAACTATGCTCCAAAAAACGTAAGCGTCGTCCCACCGCCGTCTACCCTTGAGCATCGCACGATGCCATGATTGAATTTGGGACACAAATTGGTTG